>JACPYM010000108.1 GCA_016196035.1 Acidobacteriota bacterium
GATGTAGCCGTCTTCCGGCGCGCGACGGGCACCTGGCTGGTGAAACGCAGCAGCGACGGGCAATACCTATCAAACAGTGGGGCGTAGGGACGGATGTGCCGGTGGCGGCGGATTACGACGGGGACGGCAAAACGGACTTTGCCATCTGGCGCGCGGGCGCTTGGTACATCTGGCAGAGCGCGACGGCGGATTATCGCGTGCAAACGTGGGGGACTGCGACAGATACGCCCACGCCCGGCGATTACGACGGCGACGGTAAGACGGACTGCACGGTCTGGCGTGGCAGCGAAGGCCGCTGGTACATGCTGCGCAGTGCGGATGGCGCGTATCAAATTGAAAGCTGGGGCGCGGCAGCCGCACCGTATCACGACCTGCTTGTGCCCAACAGACTATGACGATTGACGGCGCTGGGCGCTGGAAAATAACAGTGGGGACACGGAGCGGGACAACCGTGTTCGTATTTGTCAGCGAACAGGGCCGTCAGGCTCTCTCAAAACATCCACAGGAGGCTAGCAATGCGTGCAATTCGGCAGGCCATTGACGCCGCCAATCAAAGTTTCGTGCAAGCTTTTCAACGCGGAGACGCCGCTGGCGTCGCTGCCTGTTACACCGCTGAGGCGCGCTTGCTGCCGCCCAACAGCCCGCCGCTGACAGGCACGGCGGCCATCGCAGCCTTTTGGCAAGGCGCAAGAGGTATGGGCGTCAAAGCGGCCAAGCTGGAAACCGTTGAACTGGAAACGCGCGGCGACCTGGCCGTCGAGATCGGTCAGTACACACCGACGATTCAACCTGCGCCCGAAACACGATGACCGATGTCGGCAAATATGTCGTCGTGTGGAAAGACGAAGGCGGCGTTTGGAAGCTGCATGTTGACATCTGGAACACCGACACACTGGCCTGAAGGAGCGACGCGATGAATGAACAAGACGACCGCACTGCGCGCAAGGCGAACCTGCGCAAAATTGTCGAGGCGTATTTCGAGGCATGGCGACGGCAAGATTTTGCGGCCATTCCTTATGCCACGAATGTCTGTTTGCGCGCGCCGCTGGCGCCGGGTGGCGTCCATCAGCCACTGCGCGGCATTGCGGCTTTGCGTGAACATTGGTGGGCGCCGTTGGAACTGGCCTTGGCGGGCGTGGGAATCACTATTCTGGATTGCTATTTCAACGCCGCGCTGACGGCGGTTTGCGCCGAAGCGTTGATCACGCTCAACGCGCTGGCGCCGCCGATCACCTTGCGTGTGGCAGATCGGTTTACCGTGAATGAGGCGGGCGAAATCAGCGAACAGGAAAACCATTTCGATCCGCGCGATGTCACCAATCCGGGCTGGCATAACAGCTAAGGTTAGACTCGCAAGACTTGGCGAAGACAATCATTCGGCAACATCAACACAAAGGAGCAACCCTATGAATCGAACTGTCGCAGCCGTCGGTTTAATCACTGTTATTGTTTGTTTCACTTTCGCCCAACCCGCGAAACCGAACCTGACTGGTACTTGGGAGCGTGTAGCGATGAGCGGCGCTGGCAACCCGGGCAAGGAAGCCATGACCATCGTTCACACGGAGCCATACCTTTACCTGCTTTACCGCATAAAAGATGGCGCCGGGGAGCGCACGCTAGATCTGAAAGGGATCATTGATGGCAAGTCGCATAAACAAGAGACGGAAGGGCAACCCGCAACGGTCATGGCGCAATGGGAAGGGCCGGAATTGATTTTGGACATCGAGCGCGAAGCCAGTTTTGGGTACTCACATACCCGGCGGAAAATAAAAATTTCAACCGATGGCAAAGCGCTGACAACCGAGCGGACGTGGTACACAAAAGAAGGGGCGCTAAGAAAAGAAACGGGCACAGAGAAATGGGAAAAGAAATAATTTCCCAACGGCGAACCTTGGTCTCACACCTTGTCAGTCGCAAGCAGAACTAAAAAAGGAGCAAGCATCATGTCTGTCACTGAAAACAAAAACCTCGTCACCCGCTACTTCACCGCCTTGAGCGGCCAGCCCAAACCCGAAGCGCTGGTGCGCCAATACACCAACGATCCGGCGTTGTTGGGACACGTCGCCTTTTTTGAAGCCGCCTTTCCGCGCTACGAGTTGTTTGCCGATGACCTGCTTGCCGAGGGCGACAAGGTCACCGTGCGCGCTCGCTTCGCAGGCGTGCAGCGCGGCGATTTGATGGGCAGCGCGCCCACTGGCAAAGCAGTGGCGTTGCCCTTCATCATCATTTACCGCATCGCGGACGGTTTGATCGCCGAGCATTGGATGGCTGTGGATCAGCTTGATCTGATGAAACAACTCGGCGTGATGCCGTCGTAACCAGCCGCCGCGCCTATTGCGTTCGAGTAGCGCGGCCCTCCATTCACCAAACCAGCAAAAGGAGCAAATTATGTCAGGCAAGATTTTGCAGATTAACTTTCAATTCAACGTACCGCGCGCCGCTTACGAACAAACCGTTGCGCCGCTGGCGAGCGAGTTCGCGGCGGTGCCCGGTTGCCGCTGGAAGATTTGGCTGATGAACGAAGCACACAATGAAGCCGGGGGCATCTATCACTTTGAAGACGATGCTGCGTTGCAGACATTTCTCGGCGGCCGGCTGGTCGCCCAAGTAACCAGCCATCCGGCCCTGAGCGATTTCGGCGTCAAACAGTTTGACGTGCTGGAAGCCGTTACCAAAGTGACGCGCGGGCCGGTGGAAAAGGCTGGTTCGGCTGCGGCGTAATGCGGGACTATCTGACGACGCAAAAGGAGCAAACAATGAGTGCACGTAGTCCTGAGTTAGAGAGCATCCGCACGGTGATTGAGCTGTACATTGATGGCGTCCGCACTGGGAACATCGAGTCATTGCGGCAGGCCTTCCATCCACAAGCAGCCATGTTCGGTTGGAAAGGGGCAGACTTGTTTGTCACGCCGATCCAAGGGTTATTTGACTATGTCGGCGCGACACCCGCGCCGGCCAACAGCGGCGAGCCGACGAAGTTCATCATCACGTCCATGCAAGTGGCCGGGAATGGCGCCACGGTGGAATTGGCGATGGATGCCTATCACGCGCACGATTTTCTGGATTTCTTTCAGTTGCTGAAAGCCGAAGGCCGGTGGTGGATTGTCAGCAAACTGTTTCAGGCCGATCCGCAAAGCGCGTGAAATACCTTCGATTCGAATCTTAACCAAAGGAGCAACTTTATGGCGCAATTTCCCGAAGCATTTGGCATGTCCGTCACGGTCGCGGATATGGATACGGCCCGCCGCTTTTACACCGAGCTTTATCCGCACGACCGCGTGTTGAACGGCGTCTTCGCGGGGATCAACTATCTCAGCCTCATGCGCGACGGCGAGACGCTGGTGAATATCTTCGAGCAGGGCGCGCACAACCCGCTGGCCGCCATCATGCCGACGTTGAAAGTGGACTCGGTGGCCGCCTTCGAGGCGAAGATCAAAGAACTCGGCGGCAACGTGGTGATTCCCGGCAGCCTTTGTCCCTGCACGGATGCGCCCTTTGCCGTCTGTGTGGATGTGAGCGGTAATCAGTTCATGATCAAACAGCCGCGGGCCGCCGTTTAGAGCGGTTTGCAGTTGCGTTTACGGGAGTCAGTTGACGCTGGGACAGTACCGCGCGCGTGAGCAAGCGGCGCGTCAAGCTTGTTGACGCTGGGACAGTACCGCGCGCGTGAGCAAGCGGCGCGTCAAGCTTGTCCCCTGGGCTGAATTGCCAAAACTCCGCTTGCTGACGCGCGCGGTACTGCCCTGCTGCGCGGTTTTCCCGTACACCGTAGTGAAAACCGCTCTAGGCCTGAGGGTTGACGTACTGCTTTAATTGATTCGAAAACAAAACGAGGAACGAACACGATGCAATATCTCGTCACGATGGAATTTGTCGAACCGGGGCCGCTCTTGCCCCCGCAGCAATTGGGGCAGATGGTGGAGCAAGCCATCCCGCCCAGCTTTGAGGTGCTGGCCGGTTGGCAGGTGGAAGGGAAGGTCGCGGCGGGCGGCGTCCTGACCGGAACGCGCTCCGCGAGCTTCGTCATTGATGCGGCAAATCACGATGAACTGGATCAACTGCTGGAAGGGTTGCCGTTCTGGGCAGTGATGAAAACCAGCGTCGCGCCCTTGCAGGCGTTTGCCCAGCGTGCGGCGAATGATCGCGCCTTGCTGGAACGGATCAAAGCGGAGCAATAGGTGCAGACATGACTGCGCACGATTGCTCAGGCCCGTCTTAGCGTCCGGTTTCGATTTGTTGTTTCAACGCGACGGCGTCGCGGTTTTGCGGGTCAATCTGCAAGGCCTGGCGGGCGTGCGTGAGCGCCAGGGCGCGATCATTGCGCGCCAGGAAGAGGCGGCAGAGCGCCAGATGTCCGCCGATGTGGCGCGGGTTCCAATAAACGGCGGACTGGTAGGCGCTGACCGCTTTGTCCAATTCGTTGCGGCGTTGCAGCACCGTGCCCAGCAGAAAATGTCCTTCGGCATTGGTCGCTTCGACGGTAAGCAGGCGTTGCAATTCGAGGATGGCTTCCGGTTCGTTGCGCGCGTCGAGCAATTGGCGGGCGCGGTCGAGGCTGGCCGTCGGCGCAGAAACAGACGGGGAAGCAGGTTGCGATGTATTCGCGGGCGCTGACGCGGGAATCGTGACGGGATTGCCCGCCGTTGAGGGAGAGACCGCTTTAGCCTTGCTGGCGCTGTCGCGTTTCTGTTCCAGTTTGCTGAATTGCGCGCGGTTGAATTCGGTCTTTAAGCGCAGCGGCGCGGGAATCTTGTCTGGCGCTACGGCCCAGCGCGCATAATTCGGGAAGTTGCGTTTGGCCTGGTCATCCACTTTGCCGGCTTCAGCCGTATTGCCGCTGGCTTCCAGCGCTTTGGCCCAGAGGAACAAGGTTTCGCCATCGCGCGGATTCTGTTCCGCCGCGAGTTTCAATTGCTGGGCGGCTTCGACAAAACTGCCCGCCTTCCATAAGGCATAGCCGAGGTTGAACCGGTAGCTCGCTTCGGTGGGGCTGGTGGTGACGGCCCGGCGCAACCAGTTCAAGCCTTTTGCTTGATCACCATTCAATAGCCACAAGGCGCCCGCATTGTTCATGGCTTCGGGCAACGGCAGCGCCTCGGCCAGCCGCTCGAAAGCCGCAGCCGCTTCCAGCAGGTTGCCGTTTTGGTGGGCCGCCATCCCTAAATAAAACTGGCTCTCGAAATAATGCGGGTCTTCCAGACTCAGTTGCCGCAACTGCTCGCTGGCATCCACAAAGGCGCGTTGCCGATAAAAATGCATGCCCAGTTCGTAAAGCGCCTGGGCGTAATGATTGTTGCCGCCATTCGCCGCCTCTTGCACGGCACGGCGCAAAAGCATCTCGCGGACTTTGGCGTCTTGCGTTTGAATGCCTTTGACGAAACTTTCATAGGCGCGCGGCGGCACGAGCTTGGCGGCATTGATCAGTTGATCTTTTGAAATGCCGCTGGCGCGGTTGCGTTCGTTGATGACGTTCCAGGCCAACTCGCCTTGCATCGCCTGCAAATCGCTGAGCAGCCCGCTACGCGTGAAGACCTTATTCCCGACCAGACGTCCGCTGCTGACTTCGATCAGCCGCGCGGTGATGGCGATGGAGATGCTGTCATTCGCCCCGCCGATGTCATAAGTGCCAACCAACGCCAGATTGGCTTGGGCCGTTTCGGCGACGCGAATGACGGCGGCGCGCGTCAACAGGTCGCTGGCCCGCAGCCCCAGCTTTTCATAGACCAAATTGCGTTCGTCCGGATTGAGCACTCTCATTTGGGTGTTGTCGAGCAATTCGGCATAGAGCACGACGAAACTCTCGCCCACCCAGTTGTATTCGGGGCGGCCCGATACATTTTCAAACGGCAGCGTCAACAAGACATCAGCGGCGCGGCCCGTGACGGACAGCGTCAGTGCGCTTAACCAGCAAAGCAGCGTGATTCTAAAAAGATGCTTCACAGCCATGGCCTTCTTCCAAAATGGAAAAGCCGTCCCACAACGGCAGGCGGGACGGGCGAACTTACTGGAACAACATAAAATGTATAACTCGTATCTGCGTTCTCAAAACAGGCGCGAGTCTAGCACGCGGTTGAGAACGCGAACAAGTAAGCCGCCCGTCGCGCCGTGGTTATCCATGCGCTTAAAAGCATGGCATTGAGTTAAGCCCTACAAACTGCCGTTCAGAGTTCACGCTTCAGCGTGTCTAAGTCGAATTAACACGCTGAAGCGTGAACTCTGAACTTTAAGTCAGCGTCCTTGCGCTGACTGCAAAATACAGGATAGCCGCGCAGTGCCAGCCCCTCTCGGTCGTGCTTGAAAGTTCCGACAAAGCCGCATTCTGCTTGCTCTTAGACGGCGTTCCGCAGATGATATGCCGCGTATTTGGCAGTTATCGCCAGCGTTGTTTCCCTTCATCAAACAAGACTTTTCATTCCGCTGCCGCAGTGGGCGAAGACGCGGCGGCAGGGGTGATTTCGATCAGCTTTCTAAACATCACGAACGCCGCCCGCCGGGCAGACAAAACGGCACGACCGTCGCGCGCCACGGCCAAGTTTGGCAAAGCAATTCAGCGCCAAGGGGGCAGTCAACATGGGCGTTCCCAGCAGTAGGCTTAACACCGTTGCGAGGTGCTCAAACCCTTTTGACGGTGGCGCGGTTTCAGGAGGCCGCCGCAATGAAGCAGATTATCAATCATTTATCCCACAACTTTCGCTGCCAGTTTGCGCGCGTGAGCCAGTTCAACGTCAGTTTCAAAGTCGCGTTGGCGCTCACGGTGCTGACGCTGGCGATTTGCTTGCCGTGGCCGGGCATCCGGGCACAGCAAACCGGTTTTCAAAAGGGCGATGTTTTTATCTCGCTGTCGAATGGCACGGTGCAACGTTACTCGCAAACCAGCGGCGCGCTGCTGCAAACGCTTGATACCTTCACCGGCATTGGCTCGTTTATCACGGGTACGACCTTTGACCGCAATTCCAATTTATATGCGACGGGCTTTAGCGGCCGCACGATTTACCGCTTTGATGTGAACGGCAACCGGCTGACGGATTTTGGCAGCGCCTTTAACGGACGTCCGGAATCCATCTTGTTCGACGGCGGCGGCAACGTCTATGTGGGCACGGTGGACGGCGACAATGACGTGCGCAAATTCGACGAAGCCGGCAATCTTTTAGACCGCTTCGATGTTGCCACGGATCGGCGCGGGAGCGATTGGATTGATCTGGCGGCGGATAAGTGCACGCTGTATTACACGTCGCAGGGCGCGCGCATTTTGCGGTATGACGTCTGCGCCAAAACGCAACTCGGCGATTTCGTCAACAACCTGCCTTACTCGGCGTCATACGCCTTGCGGCTCTTGCCCAGTGGCGGTTTGCTGGTCGCCGATACCAACGAAGTTTTGCGCTTGGACGCCACGGGCAACATCATCCAGCGCTATGACGCGCCGGGCGAAGACGATTGGTTTGCGCTGAGCCTCGACCCGGACGGCACTTCATTTTGGAGCGGAGGGATTTCAACCGGGAACGCTTACAAATTTGACTTGGCCAGTGGCAACCAGATCACCCGCATTCCCACCGGGCAGGGCGCGATTTTTGGAGTGACCGTGCTGGGTGAACTGACGGTCATCAATCCCTCGCCTTCGCCGACCGCGACACCGACAGTCACGCCGACTGCCACGGTCACCCCGACGCCGACGCCCACGCCGACGCCTACGCCAGAGGCAATGGCGGATTTGGCCTTGGGCAAAGCAGTGACGCCCGGTGTGGCAACCAATGGAATGCTCCTGACGTATACGTTGACCCTCAGCAACAGCGGGCCGACAACGGCGCTCAATGTTGTTCTGAGCGACAACCTGCCCCTCAATACGATCTTCGTTTCTTGCACGGCAAGCGGCGGCGGCGTTTGCGGTGGCGAAGGCCGGAATCGCACGATCAGTTATCCGGAACTGCCGATTGGTACGGCCATTGTGACGCTGGTGGCGCGCGTGGATTGTATCGGCATCGAAGGCGCCTTATTGATCAACACCGCGCAAGTAACGTCCACCACGCCGGACCCGAACACTTTGAACAATACGGCGCTGGCCCCGGTGACGGCGGCATTGCCGCAACCCCGCATTACCATCGGCCCGCCCGCCGGGTTCAACTTCAGCGAAGTGACCTTGCGGCGCGAGGGCCTCGCCAACCCGCAATGGTATCCCTTCACGATTGAAAACCTGGGCTGCCTGCCGCTGACCGTCAGCTTTGCCGTGCAACGCACCGGCGCGGATGTCAGCAGCGGACGTATCAGCAATGCCAACGACATTGCGACCTTCCCCGTGGCGTCTGTCGGCGCAGGCGGCGTAGTGCAGTTGCTGGCGAACGATACGCCTTTGACGATTCCGAGCGGGGCACAAGGGAATTTCCGGCTCTATTTCAACCCGAAGATTCCGGTGGCGGCAGGCAAGACGACCGGCTTGAGCGCCAGCCAGGCGATTCCCGATCTGATCAATTCGCTGTTGACGATTTCCACCAATGCGGCCACTGAAACGGGGCCAGCGCGCTTTACTTATCCGGTCACTGGTCGCGTGGCCCCCAACATCAAACTGATCAATCCGTTGACGCCGAGTTTGGCGCCGCTGGTCGTGCTGGCGCGCAACAACGACGAATTCTCGGTGGAATTCTCGGTGCACGACGCCGACATGGATACCTACTGCGTCACCTACCAATTCCTGAACGAAGGCGATGTGCCCGTCGGCGATGCGCCGGTCTTCTATCTGGATGCGGACATTGCCAAAGCCAACATGGTGCGCGGTCAGAGCTTCACGGTGGTGAAGAAGTTCAACGGGGCTAATAGCCGTCCTGAAATCCGCCGCGTGCGCGTCACCGTGCACGACCGCCTGATCAATGTGGTCGAAACCTCCGGTGCGGTCGGCTCGCAAAATGGCCGCGTCGTCAACGTTTCAGCGGCCAGCTTTGCCCCACAAGGGTTGGCGGTCGAATCCATCGTGGCCGCGTTTGGCAGCAAGCTCGCCGTCGAAACGCGCGCGGCAAGCACGACGCCGCTGCCCACCGAATTGGCGGGCACGCGGGTGCTGATCACCGATAGCAACAACATCGAACGCCCCGCGCCGTTGTTTTTCGTCGCGCCCGGCCAGGTCAATTACCTGGTGCCGCGCGGTACCGCCACCGGCCCGGCGTTGGTGACCATCGCGGCGGCGGATGGCGCGCTTTCGACCGGGAACATCACGATTGCCGATGTCGCTCCGGCGCTGTTTACCGCCGATGCCAGCGGCAAGGGCTTGCCGGCGGGTCTGGTCTTCCGCGTTAAGGCGGATGGGACGCAGGTTTATGAGGCGCTGTCTCGTTACGACGCCACCGCGCGCCGTTTCGATCCGGTGGCGATTGACGTGAGCAATCCCAAAGAGCAGGTCTTCCTGGTGCTCTTTGGCACGGGCTTCCGTTATCGCCGCACGCCATTGGCGTTGCGGGCCACGGTGGGCGGGCTGGATGTGCCGGTGACCTTTGCCGGAGCGCAAGGCGGATTGGCTGGCGTAGACCAAGTCAACTTGCTGCTGTCGAGCAAACTGGCCGGACGCGGCGACGCCGAGTTGGTTTTGTATGTTGACGGCAACGCGGCCAGTCCCGTGCGGGTGCAAATTCGTTAAGCCAGGGCGTTGCCGGTATTATTCCGCCGCGTTCCCCTGAATTGCGGCATGGCTTGTTATCAAACTTCAGTTGGCGTGAGCCAGCCGGAACGGCTGAGCGCCCATCCGGCTGGCTCACGAAGGAGGAATCAGAATGAGAAGGTCTCAAAGTGCCATTGTCAGTTTGTGTTTGAGCTTGGCGCTATCACCTCTGGTCGCACCCCTGCAAACGCTGGCTGCTGATTTGCACACCACAGGTGTTGATGCGTCGCGCAATAACCCTTCGGCCACTCCCATCGGCACCATCGAATCAACCGGCGCGATGCTCATCAACGGACGCGCCGCCAGTGGCAAGAACGTGATTTGGGACGGCGAGTTGTTGCAGGCCCCCGCCGAAACTAGCGCCGTCGTTACTTTAGAAGCGCTCGGCCAGGTCAAACTGAACAACGGCGCACTTGTCCGGTTAAGCGCAGGCAACACGAACGAGCAGAGCAAACGTATGCTGCTCGCAGTGGTTCAGCAGGGCCAGATCGAAGTCGAATTGCAGCCTGCCGCCAGCGCCTATCTGGAAGCGGCGGGGCAAAGCCTGGCTGGCGACGGGCAATACCAAACTCAAACTCGGTGTGCGCAAGGGCGCGGCGACGCTGGAAACGGCCAGCGGATTCGCCGGTGAAATGGGCAGCTTTGCCGTGCGCCTGCCAGGGTTGTCAACAGATACGGCAAACACGCCCGCTCCAACAGTCAAACCTGTGGCGGTGTCCGAACGCGCCGCCTTGCTGCGTTCGATCAAACTCGTCACCGGTGTTGAATCGGCGCGCGCGGTCAAGCTTTACGCCAACAGCAAAGCCGGCATGATCGGCATGGTCGAATCCGCCGGCACGGTCAAGATCAATGGCCGTGACGCGCGCCACCATGAACTGCTCTGGGATGGCGAGATCGTGCAAGCCCCCGCCAATGCCGCCGCGCAACTCTCGCTGGCCGGTCTGGGCCAGGTGCAATTGACCAAAGGCTCGGTGGTCAAGCTCACCACCGCCGCCTTGCCGAACGCCAATCGCGTGCTCACCGCTGCGGTGCTGCAAGGCGAAATCGCCGTCAAGCTGCAACCCGAAATCGCCGCTTATGTCGAGGCCAGCGGCAAATCGTTCGCGGCGGATGCCGGGTCGCGCTTCCGCGTGAATGGCCGTGATGGCAACTCGGTCGTCGAGGTCTTCGCGGGCAACGTGCGCGAGATCGGCAGTTGGAATGTCGAGCTTTCGACAGACGTGATGGAGCAGGCCGCGCAACGCCACGCCGGGCCGCGCCAATACAACATCCGCCCCTTGACCAATGGCGAAAAGGCGGGCGGCTACCTGATGAATGTGCGTGCGCAAAGCACCCAGACCTTGCGCTTCCTCGTCACCGATGCGGCGGGCAAAGCGGCGGCGGGTGTGCCGGTGGTGTTCACACTGAACGCGGCGGAAGGCCAGCCGGTGGGACAACCAGTTGGAATACTGGGAGCCGGTGTGGATGCGGGCAAATACTTCGAGACCAAAACCGATGCGCAGGGCGTAGCGGTTGTGCCGTTCAACGCCGGTTCGGCCACTGGCTCGACTTCGCTGAGTGCCGCCGTGCGCGGCACCAATGCGGCCAGCGCCAACGTCGTCGTCGTGGATGACGACGACAATAAGTTTTGGACGAAGCGCAACGCCATCCCGGTCTTCATTGCCGCTGGCGCAGCCATCGTCGCGGGCATCGTGATTTACGCCACGCGCGAAGACCGGCTGCCCATTCAAGGCACCGGCCCGACCCAGATCGTGCCTTAACGGCAAGCCGCCGAAAATGTCCAACAGGCAGTTAGAGACTGGCCGAGCCAGCGACTCTAACTGCCTTTTTCTTTGCCTTGAGCTTGGGGGCGAGGCCGCGCGTTGAGTTGCGATCTGTTGCCTGACTCCTAGTCCCTGACTCCTGACTTGCCGGAAATCAACGGCTATTTTCAAGCGATCAGGAGTCAGGAACCAGGAGTCAGGCATCAGATTGAGTGTCAGGGTTCAATGGTTCACTCAACTTCGACCATTTGTCGCGCCCGCAGAATGGCTGGCGACGCTTGCCGAAAGCTGTCTCGCCAAGCAGAATGTGTAACCACCAACACCCGCAAACACAAAAAACCGAATGAGGAGTGACCACGAGCATTGATGTCCACTGCGATATTTGACCGCGCGCAAACCGCTGCGCATTTCATACGCCAACACCACCCCGCGCAAATTGATGTTGCCGTCGTACTCGGTTCCGGCTTAGGCGCGTTTGCCGAAACGCTGCGCGACCCGGTGATCATCCCCTACGAACAGATTCCCGAATTCGCCCGCTCGACCGTCGAGGGCCATTCGGGCCGTTTGGTAATCGGCCAATTGCCCCACACCGACCGGCGCATCAACGTCGCCGCGATGCAAGGGCGCTTTCATTATTACGAAGGCTATGCCTTGGAAGACGTGACCTTGCCCATGCGCACGTTCGGCGCGCTGGGCGTTAAAAAGCTGATCCTGACCAACGCGGCGGGCGGTGTGAATCCGGCTTTCAGACAAGGCTCGTTCATGCTCATCAGCGATCACATCAACCTGATGCTGTTCAGCCCGTTGCGCGGCCAACACGATGAACGGCTGGGCGCGCGCTTTCCCGACATGACCGAGGTTTACAGCAAGGCCTGGCGGCAACTCGCCAAAGAATGCGCGGCAGGCATGAATCTGCCGTTGAATGAAGGCGTCTATCTGGCCTTGCAAGGGCCGAATTACGAAACGCCCGCCGAAGTACGCATGGCTCGCTTGCTGGGCGGCGATGCGGTCGGCATGTCCACCGTGCCCGAAGCGATTGTCGCCAAACAGATGGGCATGGAAATTCTAGGCATCTCGCTCATCACCAACGCGGCGGCGGGCATTAGCGACGAACCCATCAACCACGCTGAAGTGATGGGCACGGGACGGCTGGTGAGCGGACAATTTTTGATGTTCTTGCAGCGCTTAATCGCGAGTAGTCAGTAGTCAGTAGAAGTACTGCTGACACTGACCACTGACCACTGACCACTGACCACTGACCACTGACCACTGACCACTGACCACTGACCACTGACTACTGACTACTGACTACCGATTACTATGATCATTGGCATCTCCGGCGGCACCGGGTCGGGCAAAACGACGGTGGCGCGGCGCATTTTGGAAAACGTGAGTGACGAGCAGATCGTGTTTTTGCAGCAGGACAGCTATTACCGCAACTTGGGTGACATGCCGGTGGAGTTGCGGCACCAGATCAATTTCGATCACCCCGATGCGCTCGATAACGATTTGTTCGTCAACCCGTCAAAGCCCTGCGCGCGGGCGAAGCCATTGCCATGCCGGTCTATGATTTCGCCAAACATCAGCGCAAAGTCGAGAGCGTACACATTGAGCCGAAGCCGATTCTGATCATCGAGGGGATTCTGGTGTTTGTGGATGCCGCCTTGCGCGCGTTGATGGACGTGAAGATTTTTGTGGATACGGATGACGACTTGCGTTTCATCCGCCGCTTGCAACGTGACGTGAAAGAGCGCGGGCGTTCGGTCGAATCGGTGATCAAACAGTATTTGGAAACGGTGCGCCCCATGCACAGGCAATTTGTCGAGCCGTCCAAACGGCACGCCGATGTGATCATCCCCGAAGGCGGCCATAACGAAGTCGGTATTGATTTGATCTCCGGCAAGATCAGAGCCAAGTTGCAGGAAGAACTGGAAAAGGTGAGGTTGTAAGATGGGCAGCAGCAGTCACGAGCAACGCAAACAGGCAGCAACGCGCGCCTTGGTTGAGAGCGCCAAACAAGTGCGTGAACGCGCGCACGCGCCGTTTTCCGATTTCAAAGTCGGCGCGGCGCTTGAAACCGCCGATGGCCGCGTGTTCACGGGTTGCAACGTCGAGAATTCAAGTTACGGCTTGAGCATCTGCGCCGAACGCGTGGCCCTCTTCAAAGCCATTTCGGAAGGCGTGCGCGAGTTCACCCGCATCGCCGTGATCGCCGATACGCCCGCCGGGATGCCGGTGCGCCCGTGCGGCGCCTGCCGCCAGGTGATTTCGGATTTGATGGGCGGCGAGGCTGAAGTCGTCATGGCGAATCTGCGCGGCGAGATCGAAACGCAACAGGTCAAAGAATTGTTGCCTGCGCCATTTGATCGTAATTTTTTGTAGCCGAGTGTCCATAACCAAGAGATGCAAGACCATGCTCAAGCAAGCTAAATCGAAGCAACCGACTTCGGCACACGCCGGTTTATCAGAGCGTTGCAGCAGCGGGTGTTTAGAGTTCCGCCTTCAGGCGGTCAGCGCGCCGCAGGTGCGCCAAACCGGTGCTACGCGCCGCCGACCGCCTGAAGGCGGAACTCTGAACACCCGCGCGCCGAGGTGCATGTTTCGGCTGGTTTTCCAACCGCAGTTGTTTCAGTTTAGCGCGCTCACTTTGCTTTTCCTGGCGTTGTTCTCGTTGACGGCGCGCGCGCAAAACAATCGTCTTGATCTATTGATCATCAACGGCACGGTCGTCACGCTGGATGGCGAGCGGCATTTGTACGATAACGGCTTCGTTGCTATTCGCGGTGCGCGCATCGTCGAAGTCGGCGAGATGGCGGCGCTCAAGCGCAAAGGTTATACAGCCAAGCAAACGCTGGACGCGCGCGGCAAAGCCGTCCTGCCCGGCTTGATCAATACGCACACGCATCTGCCGATGGTGCTTTATCGCGGCATCGCTGACGATTTGAATTTGCAGGAGTGGCTGACCAAATACATCTTTCCCGCCGAAGCCAAAAATACGACCAAAGACTTTGTCATCTGGGGCACACGGCTCGGGCTAATCGAATTGATTCGCGGCGGCACGACGACCTACGCCGACATGTATTACTTCGAGGACGCGATGGCCGCCGAAACCAAACGCGCGGGCGTGCGCGGCGTGCTGGGCGAGACGCTGATTGATTTCCCCGCACCCGACAACAAAACGTGGGCCGAAGCTGTGAGTTACACCGAGGCCTTTTTGAAAAAGTGGAAGGGTGATGCGTTGATCGTGCCCGCCGCCGCGCCGCACGCGGCTTACACCGTCAGCACCGAGCACCTCAACGAAGTGCGCGCGCTGGCGGAAAAGTACGACGCGCCGATTCTGACCCACATCGCCGAAGCGCCGACTGAAATCGAAGACATCCGCAAACGTTATAACGCGCGCCCCGTCGAATACCTGGAACGCATCGGCTTCCTTTCGTCCCGCGTCTTGGGCGCGCACGTGGTGCACGTGAACGACGCCGAGATTGCCACGCTCAAAGCGCGCGAAGTCGGTATTGCGCACTGCCCGCAATCCAATATGAAGTTGAGTTCCGGCACCGCCCCCGTTCCGCAAATGTTGGCGCAAGGTTTGCGGCTGGGTTTGGGCACCGACGGCGCGGCCTCGAACAACGATTTGAATCTGTGGGAAGAGATGGACACGGCGGCCAAATTGCACAAGCTGATTTCAATGCAGCCGACCGTGGTGACGGCGCGCGAGGCGTTGGAGATGGCGACCCTGGGCGGCGCGCGCGCCTTGCATCTGGAAAAGGAAATCGGTTCATTAGAAGCAGGGAAGCGCGCCGACGTCATCGTGGTTGGGCTGGATGCGCCACACCAGACACCGCGCTATAATCTGTACTCCCATCTGGTTTATGCGACGAAGGCCTCCGACGTGAGCGACACCATCGTCAATGGCCGCGTGTTGATGCGCCAGCGGCGGCTGTTGACGTTGGATGAAACGACGGTCAAAGCGCGCGCGAATGAATATCAGCGGCGCGTGAGCCGGAGCTTGCAGAATTAAACGATCAGCGTGAGCACCGAATTGTTGAGTATGCGTATGCGTGATTCCAATTTTAAGCGGCTGTTGTTTGTGCTGGCTGCGGCGGCCCTTATCGGTGCGCCTGCGGCCTGGGCGCGGCAGGGCCAAGCTGCTCCTGCGCCGGTCAAACGGCCCGCCAACCCGCAACCCAAGCCCGCGACGACGACGACAAAATCTGTCGCAACGACTACGAAACCGGTTACTGGAGCGACTACCAACGCTGCGAGCAAGAAAGCCACGCCCACCCCAACGCCTAAACCTGGCACCGCGCCAGTAGCACCGCAGGAGTCAAAACCGGAGGTCGCGGCGGAGCAATTGATCGAACAGGGCAAGGTGCTTTACAAGGCGAACAAGTTCCCGCAAGCGCAGGCCAAGTTTGAAGCCGCGCTCAAACTGGAACCGGAACGTGATGACGCGCTGGGGCTGGCGGCGGATTTGGCGTACCGGCTGGATGATCAGCTCAAAGCGCGCACCTGGTTTTTGCGGCGCGCTGAATTGCCGAATCAGAAAGACTCAATTCGCGCTTACTGTTTTTACCGCGCCGCCCTGTCGTTTTGGCGCGAAGCTCATGATGCCATTGCCATGAATGGTAGCTACAAAGACGGCCAGACGACCTTCAAGCTGCCGGACAAACAGGTGGCGGAAGTCGAAGAACAATTGACCAGCGGGTTGTATTACGCCGAACGCGCCATTGCCAGCATCGCGAATTTTACCGAAGCGCATACGTTGAAAAGTTTGCTGCACAGTGAGCATGCGTTCATCACCGAGGCGGCTAAGAAAGTCGAAGAGCACCAACGCCAGAGCCTGAAATCTTTGCGCCGGGCGTTGGAACTGGTCAAAGACAAAGACCCAAAGACGCTCTCCGCCGACTTCGGCAGCCCTACCGTGATCATCGGTGAATTCGCCCCTACCAAAGCGGATGAGGATAAAGCGCCCGCGCCGGATCACAAATTGGTCGAGGGCGGCGAAGTGCTGAAACGCGCAACCCCGGTTTTTCCTTCAATCCTGCCGGCCAAAAACGCCGCTGGCGGTGATAACACCACGGGCGTCACCAAAGACGGTGGAGCCGTTTCGCTGGGTGGTGGCCGGGGCGCGCTGACCGCCGCATATGCGCCGGGCAAGGTGAAAGTGGAAGTGCTGGTTTCGATGCTCGGTGACGTCGTGTTCGCGCACGTTGTCCAAGGCCGCTCCGATCTCAATGCCGCCGCCATCACGGCGGCGCGTAAGTGGAAATTCAAACCGGCGACGTTTGAAGGCAAGCCCGTGCAATTGAGCGGCGTGATTACCTTCGACATGCGACCGGGCCGCCCCGCCGCTACGCCGACACCGAAGCCGTAAGGAAAACTGGAAGCACAAACGCAAGAGCACGCCTCAGCATGAATTGCTGAGGCGTGCTCTTGCGTTTGTCTACCCGCCTTCCTTAACAAAACGTTAGCGCGGTCGGGTAGTGTTGGGCAGGGTGAGTGCTGGTAAATTCAGCGGCCATGGTGGGAGTGAAAAGGCCTGCCGCTGGTATTCGCGCGCTTTGGCTTGCTCGCCGAGCGCGGCGAAATTCAAGGCCAACTGCGTGAGCGTATAGGCTTCGCGCTCGCGGTCTTTGAGTTCGCGCCAAATGTTCAGGGATTGGGTGAGCAATTCAACGGCTTTTTTCCTGTCGTTGCGGGCGGCTTGCAGTTCACCCAAGGTCATCAGCGTGGCGGCTTCGCGCGGGCGGTCACCCACCGTGCGCAAGAGCGGCAGGCTTTGTTCATAACTGGCCAACGCGTTGGGCGCATCGCCGAGGGCCTGATAAACGAAGCCGAGATTGCTGAGCGTGATGGCTTCGTTGCGCTGGTCGCCGAGCGCGCGACGTAACGCGAGCGCCGCTTGAAAAGTGTCCAGCGCGCGCGCTTTGTCATCGGTGCTGAGGTACAACGTCGCCAGACTATTGAGCGTTAACGCCTCGCCGCGTTTGTCACCGCTGGCGCGCCGCAATGACAAAGTGTCTTGATAAAGCTTGAATGCTTCAGTGAACTGCCCCTGACTGGCTTGCAGGTTGGCTAGATCATTGAGCGTGGCCGCTTCGCCGCGCATGTCTTTCAGTTCACGCCAGAGCACGAGAGCCTGGTTGAGGTACGCCAGGGTACGCGCGGGTTGCCGTAAGGCGTCGCTGATGAAGGCCAGATTGCTCAGCGTCACCGCTTCGCCACGCCGGTCTTCGGCTTTGCGCCAGAGTGGCAGCGACTGCTCACAGGCTTTAGAGGCTTCGTCCCACTGCCTGGCCTTGGCTAAGAGGTTGCCGATGGTATTGAGCGCCGACGCCTGGCCGAGCGCATCATCACTTTCGCGCCAGAGCGCGAGTGCTTGTGCATAGTTTTCCAGCGCCTGCTGTGCTTGTCCTTGCTCTTCGTTGACTTTGCCTAGGTTGTAAAGATTCGCCGCCGAACCGCGATCTGCTGTGAGGATGGGATTGTTGACCGCGCCGCCGTCCTTGGTCGAAGCGGTGGCCGTCGCCCCCAAAGGACGCAAGAGTCCCGCCGTTTGCACCAATAGTCGGGCCTGGTTGAAATAGGTTTGCGCCGCGCGCCGGTCACCCAGGGCTTCAGACAAACGGCCCAAGTGGTTCAAACTTTCGGCTTCACTGATACGGTCGCCCGCATTGCGCCAATGCGGCAGCGATTCTTTGTAATAACCGATGGCCTGGCGGCGGTCGCCCAGGGCATCGGTGATTTCAGCCATCAGCTTTAAGGTGCGGGCAATCTCGTTGGCCTCGCCCGCCGCGCGCCAGAGTTTGAGGGCCTCGCCATACTTCGCCAGACTGGTCCGCAAGGCTTCAGAAGTGCCCGCTGTGCGCGCGCTTTGTGCCTCTTCCGCCAGGCGCGTTGCCAGCATCGTGCGTTCAGATCGTTTCAAATTTCGCGGCGGTTGCGGGCTGGTTGTGTATGGCAGGCTGAGCCGATAGGTTTCGCCAAAATCGCTAAACGAAGGCGAGAGGGTGGGGACATGCAATGTGAAAGAACCGGTGCCAGGTACCGCGCTTGAGCCTGCCGCAGAGCCTGAACCAGTTTTGCCGGGCGCGGCAGGGTTGGGCGGATTGCCTTTGGATTGCTTGGCCGGTGGCAACGGAACTTGTCCAAAAACGGCGAGTGTGCTGCCAAGCAAGATGGCCTGCGCCAGCCAAAATCGCAACCCGGACGTGCGCCCAATTCCACCCGTGCCGAACTGAATCTGTTGATTGTTCATCCTGAAACCTGCCCGTCTCTTTCTGGAAAATTGCCGGTGCAAGGCTAACAAAAATGTTCTATGTTAGCTATGTAAATAACAGAGAGTTCTTGGAGAGGCGGTCAACGGCACCTTGTGCGCAACCGTTGCGAGAAGCTGGCAGAGACTGTGTGAGGGAGAATAGCTTGGAGAGAGCAAGAGCCGGGCGCTTAGTGAGAAACTACGCGCCCGGCTCTTGTGATTTATGCAGGCCGGAGTACCTCAGTGGTCGCCCAGCCGCAGTACGAGACCGGTTGAAAGCCGGAAGTTATTCGAGTCGTCAAGACTGTCATGCACGTATACGTAATCCGCTTGGAAGAGCCGGATGGCCAGATGCTTGGCGATGTGCGCATCCAACCCGCCGCCCACGGCCAACGCAAAGTCAGCCTCGCTGGTGCTTACCCGGCCAGTCGCCGTGCGCGCCGAAACGTGACTGCGTGCCGCGCCGAGCAAGAGGTGCCCAAACGGCTGCCATACGTCGTTCTTGCGATAGGCGACTTGCGGCCCCACCAGGAACAGATGGGCGCTGACGTCAGCACGCACGCCGGGGCTGAGTTGGACGTCGCCATAGTGACCGCTGAAATCAGCCTTCACCCCGAACCATTTGTTCAAGTTGCCGGTGACTGACGCGTTCCAGCCGTGTAAGTCCAGATCGAGTGCATCATCCGTGTGTAGATACGAATAGCCGCCGAAGATCTCGACCTTGGGTTTGTCTTGTGCAAGTGCGGCCAGCGGCAACAACAACAACAAGCTGGCGGCAACGAATAGTTTTCGCATATTTGGTTTCCTCCGTAAAATTCAAGCCTAGCGGGTCATGTGTTTGTGAGCGAACAATCAACAGCAGCGTCGGGGCCTGAAGCGAACTGTGATGAGGAAGTGAAATTCGTTAGGTGACAGATCAATTTGTTAGTGGCCAATTCGTAACTGATCATCGTTTGGCCATCGTTTGGATTGAACGCCTGCTGATCTTCGTCAAGCTAAGTGAGCCATTACCGTTGTGTACATCGGGGCTGCTCAACGGCGCGCTAATTATCTGCAATTCGGCCTGGATTGCAAGTTAAAATTTAGCAGCCGTTGGAGTTAGCCAAAGCGCCCCAAGGTTGTGCCGCTGACTCGCGTTGGCGCTTGGATTGGCGTATGCTGCGCGCCGATGAACTCGGCAAGTCATCACCAGCAATTTTGCGGAGGGAAGCAATGCTACTTCACTTAACCGTGCAAGCAGGAAGTGCCGCAGGTGTGCGGCGTAGCCTGGAACAGACCGCCAACGCGCGTCTGACCCTGGGCCGTAGTGCTGAATGCGCCTGGCAATTCGATGCGCCGATGGTTTCAGGGCAACACGCCTTTGTGCACGCCGAAGATGACGGTTTCTATCTGACCGATCAAAACAGCACCAACGGCACGCTGGTGAATGGCGTGCGCATTCAACGTGTACATCTGCGGGCGAGCGATGTCATTCAACTTGGTTACAACGGCCCGCAACTGCGTGTCGAACTCGAACGCACCCAAGCAGCACCCGCGCCCTTTGATGCATTTGCCACAGTGCCCGCGCCGCCCCAGGCGCCGCCGCTTGCCCCAGCGCCGCCCTCGGCGTTTGCCAATGTCGGTTTGTATGACCCGGACAAAGATGCGGGCAAAGCGCCGCGCTCAATTGGGCTGGGGTGCGCCGCGCTCTTTGGCGGCTTGCTGGCGTTCTTGGTGCTGGTGTTGACGGTGTCGAGCCTGGGCATCATTCCGAGTTTCATCGGCGCGCTGACGGCCTTTATCCCGGCAGTGGCGTATCTGCTTATCTTCCTCTGGCTGGATCGGTACGACCCTGAGCCGTTTGCGCCGCTGGCCTTCGCGTTTGCCTGGGGTTCACTGTTCGCCATCTTTGTTTCAGGTATTTTCAACAGCGTCTTTGGCTCGGCTGCCATCTCGGCGCTGGGGTCTTCAACGGGCGATACGCTGACCGGCATCATCTCTGCGCCCTTTATCGAGGAAGCCACCAAGGGACTGGGCGTGCTGGTGATCTGGGCGGTCTTCCGCAAAGATTTCGACAGCGTGGTGGATGGTATCGTTTACGCGGGCGTCGTGGCGTTGGGTTTCGCCGCCGTCGAGAATGTGGATTATTACGGGCGCGCCTTTACCGAGGGCAGCTTTGCCGGACTGTTCAGCACCTTCATTCTGCGCGGCGTGCTCTCGCCCTTTTCGCACGTCTTGTTCACCAGCATGACCGGCATCGGCTGCGGCATTGCGCGCGAGACGCACAATGCCGCCGTGAAATGGTTTGCCCCCTTGGCCGGCTACCTCGGCGCAATGTTTTTGCACGCGCTCTGGAACACGCTGGCCTCGTTCAGCAGCCAGGTGTTTTTCACGGGTTATTTCATTTTCCAGATGCCCCTGTTCCTGGCCTTCATGGGCTTGCTCGTCTATCTGGTCAGACGCGAAGGCCGCATCTTGCGCATGACGCTTGCCACCGAAGTGCAACGCGGCTTGATCACGCAACAGCAACTCGACACGGTGGTCTCGGTCTTCCGCCGTTCGGGCTGGGTCTGGTCGTCCCTGGGGAACGCCACCCAGATGAATGCACGGCGGCAGTTTTTGCGCGCGGTCGCCAAACTGGGGTTGTGTTACTGGCACGTTGACCGTGCTGTGGCGGCGCAGTCCCAAACGACGAGTTTCACCTTGATCCCGAAATTACAGGCGGAGGTCTTTGGGCTGCGCGACCAGATTTGAAAACAACAGGCCAGATTCAGCGGCTTGCGTTTGAATTGGGCCTGCGCTCGTGCCGAATGAGGCAGGAGTTGTTTGTCGGACGAGAGAACGCTGCCGTGATGGATGGCGCGGGGAAGATGAATTGGCTGTCGCGGCGGTAGACGAAGTATCACCTGATCAAATAGCGCTGGGAGCGCGGTCGTCCCGACCGCAGGAAAAAGAAACCGCGCTGCTTCCTTAGCTACGCAAGCTTTAACTTGTATAGACGAAAAGGTACTTTGATCGTATGCGCATACTGACCCTCAATCTCAACGGCATTCGTTCGGCGACCGCGAAAGGCGTCGTCTCCTGGCTGGCGGAAACGCGGGCCGATGTGATCTGTTTGCAGGAAGTGCGGGCTTTGCCGGCCCAAATCCCGCCCGAATGGCAGACGCTGGGCTATCACGCCGAGTGGTATCCGGCGGAAAAGCCCGGCTACAGCGGCGTGGCGGTGCTGTCGAAAACCAAACCGAAGCGCGTGACGCGCGGCATCCAATGCGACCGCGATCACGAGGGCCGTGTCTTGCAGGTGGATTTCAAAGACGTGAGCGTCGTTTCGACATATATTCCCTCGGGCACGAGCAGCCCGGAGCGGCTGGCGATCAAGCTGAAATTCATGGACGAGTTCCTGGCGCATTGCCAACGGCTGCGCAAAAGCAAACGCGAGCTGGTGTTTTGCGGCGACTTCAATATCGCGCACAAACAAATTGATCTGAAAAACTGGCGCGGCAATCAAAAGAACAGCGGCTTCCTGCCCGAAGAGCGCGCCTGGCTGGATAGCTTCCTGGGCGTCGGCTATCACGACACCTTCCGGCACTTGGTCGGCCCCGAAGCCGTGCATTATTCGTGGTGGTCAAATCGCGGCAATGCGCGCGCCAACAACGTTGGATGGCGCTTGGATTATCACCTCGCGACGCCGGGGCTGAATAAGATCGCGCATTCGCCGGTCATTCACGGCGACCAGTTTTTTTCGGATCACGCGCCGGTCGTGATTGATTACGCGGTCTAACGCGCTTGCCCATGCGAATCCTGCAAATCAGCACCTGCGATCAAGCGGGCGGCGCTGAAAAAGTCGCCTACGATCTGCACACCGCCTATCGCCAGCGCAGCCATCAAGCGCATCTGGCGGTCGGTCATAAAAAGCTGAATGACCCTGATGTCAGCCTGATCAATCACAACGCCTATCGCCCAGCTTGGACACGGTTCTGGCGCGCGCAACAACTCGCGCTTTGCCAAAAGGAAATTCACGTCGCGCCCGTGTTGGCGGGCTGGTTGGCCGATGCGGCGGAACCGCGCGCGTGGTGGGAGCGCACGCGCGGGCTGGAAAATTTCGACTATCCCGGCGCTTGGCATGTGCTCGACTTGCCGCCACAGCGCCCGCAGGTCGTGCACGCACATAACCTGCACGGCAAGTATTTCGATTTGCGCGCCCTTGCAGCGCTCAGTCAACAAGTGCCGACGTTCGTCACGCTGCACGACGAATGGATGCTCACGGGGCATTGCGCCTACACGTTTGGCAGCGAGCGTTGGCGGACAGGCTGCGTGGATTGCCCGGACTTGGCAATCAACCCGGCGCTGACGCGCAACACCACCGCGCAAAACTGGCGGCGCAAACAGCGCATCTATCAGCAAGCCAAACTTTATATTGCCGCGCCGAGCCGCTGGTTGTTGGCTGAAGCGCTCGATTCGATTCTGCATCCGGCGCTCATTGAGACGCGCCACATTCCCAATGGCGTGGCGCTCGAAACCTTTCACCCCGGCGACAAACAGGCGGCGCGGGCGGCCTTGCAACTACCGCAAGACGCGGACATCGCGCTCTTCGTCGCCAACAGCACGGTCAGCAATCCTTTCAAGGATTACGCCACGCTCGAAGCGGCTATCGAATGCGTTGCCGCGACCCGGCCACCGCGCGAAACGGTCTTCGTCAATTTGGGTGAAGCTGGAATGGAGAAACAGATCGGGAATGTGACTGTGCGCTTTGTCGGCTATCAACGCGAACCGCAGCAGGTTGCCCGCTTTTACCAAGCGGCGGATGTTTACCTGCACGCCGCCCGCGCTGAAAATTTCCCCTGCACAATTCTCGAAGCCCTGGCTTGCGGCACACCCGTTGTCGCAACCGCAGTCGGCGGCATCCCCGAACAAATCAGCGAAGGTATCACCGGATTTTTGGTGCCGATAAAAGATCACGCCGCCCTGGCCGCCCGAGTTACCGAGTTGTTTGCTGATGCGGCCAAGCGCTATCGAATGGGCGCAGCCGCTGTCGGCCATGCGCATGAGTATTTCAGCTTGGATCGCCAAGTCGCGGCGTATCTGGATTGGTATCAGGCCGTAGCTTTGGATGATAAAAACACACAGAGATGATCTCAAAAGTCTAAAAAGCCCTAAAACATTAGGTCTAAGTAGTGCTTGATGAAAAGGACTCGAACGAAAGCCCGATATGCTCTTTGACTAACTTCGAGAAAGCGGTCTAAACGACGAAAGCGATTGACCCGAGCAAAGGAGCGTTCGACTTTCTATCGCTGACGACAATAACGTTTCCCGCGTCGTTCTTTTACGGGCAATGTAGCTGGGTCAATCTTGCGATTGCGACGATAAGCAGCAATCGGGACGATGCGACGGCGACGCAATGCTGCTCGTAGCTCATCGCTGTCATAACCTTTGTCCAAGCCTAATCGTTTGGGGCGACGACGACGCTTCCCAATCTTGATACCATCAATGGTCTCTAACAGATTGCTCTGGTCATGGCGGTTCGCTTTACGCAAGGTAAAGTTCAAGGGATGGCCATTGGCATCAATCACCAAATGGCGTTTAAGCCCGTTAACACGGTGCTTCCCTGAAAAACCTAGTTGGCTTTTCGCCCCCTTTTTGTCTTCACCACACTCGCGTCGTGATAAGCATTGTTGAGGTTGATGAGTCCCTTGCGATCCGCTTCTTTCATTAAGTCGCCCAAGATTTTTTGCCACACGCGACGCCCTTGATAATCCAACAACCGGCGCTGGCAAGTTTGATAGGAGGTGGCAATATCGTGTGGCAGATCTTCCCAACAGCAACCGGTGTTCATGGCATAAAGAATGCCGTTGATGACTTCACGATCATCGCTTCGCGGTCGCCCCATTCGTTTTGGTTTTGGCAACAGACGTTTGATTCTTTCCCATTGAACGTCACTCAAATCAGACCGATACGCTTTGCGGGGTAGTGAATGTACGGGCAATTTCATAGGCGCTTGTCACGAACTCCAGATTTTTCAGGGTGGAATTCTTGATTTTACGCCTAAATTATCAGCATTTTCGACTTTTGAGATCACCTCATAGTCAGTAGCCCGCGCGTCAGCCTTGTCATTACCTAGTTTTTTTGAGTTTCTGAGCCAAGCGAACCCCCTCAACCAACGATTGCAAGACGACGTAGCCGTGCCAAAGTGTAATCCAGCCTGGCAGTCCGTCACGGTTGCGATTGAGATGTCCGCCCAAACGACCCAGTGCCAGTGCGACTTCCTGTGCGGTCGTCAGTACGCGGTCGGTCTTGGCTGCCAGGACATCCCGTTCCAGTTGACGCAAAGCCGCAGGCGCGGCGGGTCTCAACCGCACCACTTCGCGCAAATGCAAGAGGCGCAAAGCGACGATACTCAACAAGGCGACGGCCGCCATCAATGCCGCACCGGTTGCCAGTTGCAGCTTTTCAATGCCCAGACCGGTTTTAAGCGCCTTATGAAATTCTTCCACCAGCCAGCGCGGCGCGTATTGCAAGGCGCGCTCCAGGGCCTGGGCCAAGGTTGTGACCTCGGCATTGCACCACAGCCTCCATTCCAACGGCGCTGCGCCAGCGGGCGGGTCGGTTTCCCACACGCGCACGACGGTGCAAGCGTGCGCGGGCAACGTGCCTCTGCCGTGCCCAGGTCGCCAAGGCGCACGCAACCGCACGCGCGTCGCACTGACGCTCAAACGCGCCGTGCGCGCCGCTTGTCCGGGCCGCGCGCGCAACACCAAGTTGAAAGCGCCCCGGCTGGGTTGGCGACGGGCGGTGGCCAACAGCCGACCGGCAGGCGCACCGGTTGCAGCGACCAACGCGCGGTCTTGCGCCGCGCGCACCACGTAGCCGTGTCCTTCGGCCGCACAACTCGTCAAGAATTCAAAGCTGTCTGTGCCACGATCACAGACGCGCACCCAGCGGATGTCCGGCCTGTCAGGCGCCGTACCCAGCCGCGTCGTCGGCACTGCCCAGACTTCCGATTCACGTTCGCGCAGCAGGCGGGCGCGGCGCGTTTCGTGGGGCGGCGCGGCTTGTCGCACGCGCCCTTGCTGGTCGGCCAAGCCAATGATTTCGACCGCGGGGCGACGTCCCGGCGCTTCGGA
>JACPYM010000109.1 GCA_016196035.1 Acidobacteriota bacterium
GACTTACTGAAGTAACAAATCTAAGTGGGCGCGCAAAGAACTGCGCGCCCACTTAGTTACTCACGCCTGCGAGCTATTAGCAGGAAGGCGAGATAAAGGAGATTTTCGTGCAAGGATCGCACTCTGCCGGAGTATGGCCATTACAACCAGTCGGGACATCACCATATTCCGCTGGGCCAATGCCATTATTTACTGAATTCCAGTTTTCATCGTACAAATCACAGTTGCACGGTGCACAGTAATGTGAGCCTGTTTGATACCCGTGAAAGCACCCACAACCAAAGAGCTCGGCTCCTGGACGGAAGCTGGCAGGTTGCGCCTTGAACTGACCTGTGAGTTGACCAATCCGATTTGCAGCAATTGGCACCCAGTGATTGGGATCATTCGGGTCTTGCCGGTGAATCAAGCCATACTTCCAACTCGTGGCGTTAGCCAGTTCCACCAGATCAACCCGCACCAGCACACGCACCGTGCCGCCTAAATCAGCGACCGTTTTGCGGAAACTCGCCGAGTTATTGGCCAGCACCGCTACTGTCTGTTCGGCACCGGCGGGTACACCTTTAAGCGGCGCACCACAGATTTGCGCCACAATGCGATTCGACTTTGTGTCAATGAAGCCCACGATCAATTTAGCCGACTTGATGTCAGCGTCTGAGGTGTTCTTCACCCGCAAGGCGACATTGGTGAGCAAGTCAAGGTCAGCATTGAAACTGCCATTGACCGGCACGCTGACGCCATTGCGCGCGGCTTGCACAAACTGTAACGGCGAAGGCTCTAAGCCGAGCATGATGCCGTTGCTGCTGAACGCATATTCCAGCGTGGTGTTTTGCGGCGCACGCCTGGCGGTCGTGGCGCACGGTAGACACCGCGAGAGCCGCCACAAACAACAGACAGAAGATCACGAAAACTTTTTGCACGTTTCTCATTGAATTATCTCCTCAGATGGTTGCTCCCATCCACCTTTTGGAGTTAGGATGTGTCCCGCTAAGTAACATAATCCCGTTCTCCTTTTGGTGAAGGGGAAGTTGTTAAGCAGGCCCTGTTATTACCGCAATGTGGTAACGGGGCTTTCTTTTGGGGTCAAGGCCGGTCGTGAAGACAGAACAATTTCTACTTACTCCCGGCTGTTACGAAGAAAGCGTTGTGCGGTAGCCAAAAAATAGAAAACCGGGCTGTGCTGATAACTATTTTGTTACTGATTCAATGATGTGTTAGGGGGCGACTTTGATGCTGAGGCAACTAACATAGGAGCATCAAAGCCGCAGGCAAAATAGTCCAGTCAACCCTTGGCCGTCAAGTATCTTTTTTTTCATTTTCACGCAACTAACTAACAAGAAACGGTTTATTTCTTGATTAAAACAGTGACCGCGAGCCTGCTTCTAATTTGGCTTGCCTGATTAGAAAAAGGCGGCACGATTTGCCATCTCGCACCGCCCGCATTACTACTTTCCGTCAATCGTTCCGACCATCACGTCAGATCACAAAGCCCAGATTCCGGCTGGCGAAATTCACGATGTTCGGAAAGACCCCAGCCACCGCCGTCGAAGGCAAGCCGAACCATTGCGCCAGCGTCGCGCCATACTGATCCACCGAGGTCGTCGGAATCCAGCGGCCCTCGCTGCTGGAATCATCCGGCCCGTTCAGTTGCAGCGTGGGGAAGCGTCCGTAAAAGTCGCCGCCGCGCACTGCCCCGCCCATTATCAGGTGATGGCTGCCCCAGGCGTGGTCGGTGCCCGCCCCCGCCGCCGGTTGGAAGGTGCGCCCGAAATCGGAAAGCGTGAACGCCGTCACGCCATTCGCGATGCCGAGTTCAACCGTCGCGTCATAAAACGCCTTCATCGCCTGGCTCACTTCCGTGTATAGGTTGACGTGCGCGGCCAGTTCACCGTTGTGCGTGTCGAAACCGCCAATCGAAGCGAAGAAGATTTGGCGTTGCAACCCGATGCTCGCGCGGGCTTTGATGATCTGGGCGATCTGCCGCAGTTGATTGCCCAACCCGCTACCCGGAAAAGCCGTCGTCAGTGTCACGCCATTCAGCGCCTGATTGAGCGTGTTGATGTTGTCAATTCCGGCGCGCAACACGGCGTTGTTCGCACCCACCAGCGCGTGGGCGTTGTCCTGATTCAACAGATTGCGCAACGCCTGATAGCGTGCCTTGTTCGCCACAGAATCCGAAAAACCCGCCAACGCGCTGCCGCCGCTGCCCGGCACCAGCGGACGTTGCGTGACGCCGTTGGTAAAGAGCGTCGTGCCCGCCACCGAAATTTCCATCGGGAAAAAGCTGCCGCCGTTCAGCGCGTTGGTCTGATCGGCGGTGCGTCCGCCCCAGCCGGTTGAACCGTTGCCCGGCCCTTGCGAGAGCGACGATTGCCATTGGTCTTGCTGGTCGTTGTGCGAAAACAGATTGCCAGGACGCGGCGCGCCGCCTTGAAAATCGCTCTTGGTCAACGGGCGCACCAGCGTGCCGACGTTGCAGAGCACGGCCAGCTTTTGCTGGTTATAGAGCGTCTGCAATTCGGGCATGTTCGGATGCAGGCCAAAAGCCGCGCTGTGACTGGGCGCATTGATCTGCAACAGATTCGCCTGCGGAATGTTGATGCCCGAAGCGGAACTGCGCACGGTGTTGTAAGCGGCGTAGTTCGTAAACGGAATGACCATGTTATTGGCGTCATTGCCGCCGTAGAGGAAGATGCAAACCAGCGCTTTGTAATCAGCGGCTTTTTGCTGCACCGCCGCGCTGGCGACGCCGAGTTGTTCCAGTTTGGCGAAGCTCGACACGAGCGCCGCCGCGCTCAGGCCGCAGCCCGTATTGCGTAAAAAGTTTCTGCGTGAATTGTTCATCGTGTTCACCCCCTGTTATCTCTGCACTTGATATTGCGACGAAGCCGCGACCAGATAGATGGCCGTTTGTGCGCGCCGCTTCAGATCGGTCGCAGCAACGGCGTTGATGGCGTTCAGGATTTCTGTGCGCATCGCGGCGGACATCGTCCCGTGCAACAACAAGCGGTTCAGCTTGTCGAGCAACGCGTTGGGATTCGCGGCCAGCGCGATGCAAGCATCCAGATTCAACTGCGTCCCGGCAGGCGCGGCTTCGCCAAAGCGGCCAAAGACGGCCTTGTTGACGAAGTTGGCGTGCGCCACTGCGGTTGAGGTGGATTGAATGCCGAACTCCGGCCCGTAAACGGTCGTGCCCGGCACGATGTATTCCGCCGGGAAGTAGCTGAACACCGTGGGCGGGACAAACAGGCTCTGGCTCATCCCACGCGCCGCACTCGCCATCGCGCCATCGCTGGCCGCATTGAAAGCCCGCAAAACGTTCGTGACGAATTGCAGCGGCTCGCGCAACTTGCCGTACTTCGCATCAGTCTTGACCACGCCGCGCGCTTCGCTGTCGAGCAGAATGGCGCGCACGACGGCTTTCAGGTCGCCGCGCACGCCCGCGCCGTTGTTGTTGAAGGCCGCCGCGACGCGCTGCACATAACCGGGCGAAGGGTTGCTGGTGACGAGCGAGTGAATCAGCCGCGTTGCGAGGAACGGGCCGACGTTCGGGTGATAAAAGATGTTGTCCAACGCCTGCTGCAAATCCTGCTCGCCGGTTTGATCAGCGGGCAGTTGCGGGAAACGCGCGTTGGGATATTGCAACAGCGTCTTGGCCGTCTTGGCGTGCTGTTCGTCCACGCCTTGCGCGTTGCGATAGAGAATCATCGGCGCCACGTAATTGCGCGGGTTTTTCCATTTCGACACCGCGCCCGGCAAGGGCGCATAAGTCCAGCCGGTGAAGGTGAACGCAAAGCCTTCGATGGTCTCTTGCGTGTAGGTGGGAATCGGATTGCCCGCGTTGTCTTTTTTCACGCTGCCGTCCGGATTAAGCAGTACCGTGCCGACCGAGAACAGCTGTAGCACCTCGCGGCCATAGTTCTCGTTGGGTTCGACGCCAGTGCGCGGATTAGGCTTGGCGTTGTTAACCATATCCAGATAATCGCCCATCGCCGGATTGAGCGTGATCTGTTGCAGGATGTCGCGGTAATTGCCCAGCGCGTTGTTAAACAGAATGTTCAGGTATTGCGCCTGCGCCCACGGTTGCGAAACCGTGTTGGCCGAAACGACCAGAATTTCGTGCAGCGCAAAGGCCATGCGCTGGCGCAATTGATCCGGCCCGTTCAGCGCGTTCTGAAAGAAGCGCACCTGCAACGGATACATCGTGTAAGTGTCGCGCACACATGTTGCCGGGCTGCCCGCCGGACAGCCGTCGCATTGATTGGCGGGCGGCACGGCCAGATTTGGATAACCCGTCACCGGCGCGCTGAATTGTTCGCGCAACCACGCCTCAAAGCCCAGGCTTTGCACGCGCGCGATCTGCGCATCGGTTGGCCCCCAGGTGGCCTGTTCTAAAAACCGCACGCCATCCGCTTCGGCGGGCGGCGTCGTGGTTTGACCCAACGCGGTCACAGCGGCCAGTTGTCCCAGCAAGAGCGCCGCGCACAAACACGCCGCCAGGCCACGCGGAACCGCACGGCGCCCGCGCGGCAGCGCATGACAAAAGACAAGTCGTTTCATAAAGCTCCTCTGTTTGTTAGCTGAAGACGCGCGCTCACATTGGCTGCGGTTAGGCAAGGCAGAGCTTCGCCCAGCCGTAGCGATAGGATTTCAGCGGCGGCTTCAATGAATTGATTTCAGGTTCGGTGAAAGAACCGGTTCAGGTAGAGGAAAAAGGGCAGTCAGGGCACATCTCCATCCGGCATTTCGCAACGCAGACCAAAAGCAACAGCACCACGGACATTCCTCCACCGAGCAAAAGCCGTGCGTTCAAAATGCGAATGGGGGCATCAATGAGTTAAAAAATTAAGTGGGTCGTACTGTGCGGCAATAAAGTAAAGATTCGCGCGGGAGAGTGTGAGAAGCCGAATCTGCTTTTGGGTGATTGCCAACGCGGCGGAGCATAGCACAGGAGTTTGAGACTTTGGGCGAAAAGTTAGCGGGATAAACATTAAATCGCCAGCTTCCGCCCGCGAATTCACGCGGCGATTTCGATATAAGCGGAAGAGCTGCTTGGTTCTGGAAGCGCATAACCTTCCAATTGCATCCCTTCCAGATGAAATTCCAGCGCCTCTTGAAAGTTACGCTCAACCTCAGCGCGCGTGGCGCCCGTCGAAGCGCATCCCGGCACGTCTGGCGAATAAGCCGAATAGCCGGTGCTGGTCCTTTCGATGACGATCAAATACTTCTTCATACTTTCAATCCTGCCTGTTTGAGAATGTTGTTCAATGTGCCTGGCGCGAGTTCATCACCAGGCTTGCCGGGAATCGTGACCAAGCCTGATTTTGCCGGATGTTTGTATTGGTGATGACTACCTCTGGTTCTTACCCAATACCAGCCATCCTGCTCAATCAGTCTTATCACCTCTCGTACTTTCATGCTTCATTCGGCTAACCGGTGTGTCAATTCTTCGGCTTCCCTGCGCGCTGCTCTTTCGCCTTCACTGCTTCGTCATACGCGCCGCCTTCGACCTTGCCCAGTTTGAGCGCCAGTTCGTAGGCCGCCAGCGCATCCGCCGAATTCTTGGCCGCGTCGTCGGCTTTGTCCGCCGCCGTTTGCGCCTCGGCGATGAAGTCGAGAATCTTGCCCGCCGCGACATAGGCGCGTTGCGCCAGCCACTTTTCCGTCTCGGGCGAAGCGCTTTCGGCAGCTTGTTTGTAAAGCTCGACGGCGGCGTAAAGTTCGACTTCGAGTTCGCTGCTGTCAGTCAGCGTGCTGGCCTGTTTGCTGGTGACTTCGGCCAGGCCGAAGAGCACGCGGGCGTTGTTGGGGCGCTCTTTTTTGGCGGCGTCAAGCACGGCCTTGGCGTCGGCGTATTTGCGCGCGCGAATCATCTGGTCGGCTTCTCTCAAGCGCGCAATCAATCCCTCGTCGGCATTGGAAATCGTGGGCGGCGGCACAGGCGCGCTGGCGGCTTCGAGCCGGGCCTGCTTCAAACGCGCGAAACGTTGCGCGTATTCGTCCAGCCGCTTGGCCTCTTTGTCGAATTCGATGTTCGCCAACAGGTCGCCGTAATAATCGCGAATGTTCACGCCGACTGGTTCATAGGCCTTCATCTTTTCATAAAAATTGAAGACCAAGACCGCGCCGTGTTCATAGCCCAGACTCAATTCATAAAGCGCTTCGTCTTCTTTCAACTGCCGCCGCGTCGCCAGTCCCAGCGCCGCCATGCGCGCATCGGTCGCGCGCACCAGCGAATCGGTAATGAGGAAATAGGCACTGCGGCTGGCGTATTCCTGATCCAGTTTATCGCCGCGCGTTTCCATCAATTGCTTGAGCGGCGTCGCGATGGCGCGCACTTCCTTGACCTGTTTTTCGGCCAATGGGTCAAGCACGAAGTTCAGAAACGCGCGCCGCATCGCATCCACATTCGGTTCGCTGGTCGGTCCCAGCAACAAAAAGTAATCGTCGCGCACGATGCGCAAATTGGCCGTGCCCGTGGCGTTGAGCAGATCGGGAATGATGTAAAAGCGGCGCAGGCGATTGGTGTTATCACCCGCCAAATCTTTTAAGGCCGCCCGGCGCGCGGCTTCTTTGCGCTCATCGTCGGTTTTGGGTTTCGCACCTTTGGGCAGGTTTTTCTCTTTTTCCTTCTCTTCCTTTTCCTTCACGGCCATCAGCACTTTCAACTCCGCTTCCGAGCGGCGCACGACATAGAGCGGCGGCAATTCCAGGATCGGCTCGGTGTGCAGATACGCCAGCGTCGTACCAATCGCGGCGCCCGCCATTTGCGGATAGGTCGCGGCAGTTTTCATGTACGCCTCGACGTATTTCGGCAGCAGTTTGGTGAAGCCGGCTTCGCGGTAAAACTCTTCGAGCAGCAGCGCGAAATCAGTGATCTCGCGCACGTCGTCCGGCAACCGGTCAGCCGGCACGTCAATCGTGAAGGCCGGCGGTTCGGTCAGCGTCAGCGCCAGACTCAGGTATGAGGCAACCGTCACGACATCGGCGCGCCCTTTGCGATGCGCCAGCAAGTGGTCGCGCATCCGTCGCACGACAGAAGGATTCAGGTCTTTCAAATCCTCACGAATCAGACGCCGCCACTCATTCAACGGGCGATTGCCCGATTCGTAATCGTAGCCCGCCACATTCAGCGCGGCCATCATCACGATCACGCGTTTGTCCACGCCGATGTTGGTGTTGACATCGGCCAGCGTCGGATCAACCTTGTCAGCCAAGCGCACCTTGCCTGGCGCAGCCGGTTTGGCGGGCGGCGGCGTCTGTGGCGCGGATGTTTTGGCTTTGTCCGGCGTTTGCGCACCACCGAGCAGCGCCAAGCCGGTGAGCAGCAAGAGAGAAACAATCGTTTTGTAGAAAGACATAAAACTAAATTCCGTTCGTGATGAAATTAGCCCGTGCGGGCGCTGCAATAAACATCAGGAAGAGATTTTCACCACGAAGCGACGAAGAGCACGAAGCGGTTGGGAAGATATACTGAAAAGTTGCTTGTCTTCTCTTCGTCCGCTTCGTTTCTTCGTGGTTCAATTTCCTTGAGGTCTACAGTTGCAGGGTGAACGCCACAACCGCGCGATGTTGCATCAAGCTTTCGCGCCGTAAAGCTGCGGCAACAAATGGCGGCAGCGCGCTTGCATCCCCTTCGTGCCAGTGCGCATTTTCTGTTCGACCAGCCAGGTCACCTCTTCGCGCAACTCGGCGTCTCGTAATGCCAGCCTCGTCAGGCCTGTCAGCGCGCTCACGCTCAGCGCATTCTGCGGACTGTCAGCCAACTCGCGCAACCGCTCAGCGGCGCGCGCGCGTTCCTGCTGGTTCAACGGCAAGCGCGGCACGATGGCGCAGATGCGATAGAGCACATACCAGCGCGGCTGTTCCGCCAATTCGTCGAGCAGAATTTCTTTGTACGGCGCGAACCAGGCGGGCTGCCGTTCGCTGACCAATTCCAAGGCCATCGCCGCGCGTTTGCTGGTGCCATTGTCGGCGCTCAGCAAACATTCCATCAACTCGTCGAACAAGTCTGCGTTGTGCAACACCAACTCGGCGACGTGCAGCGTGTGCCCCTCGGCATACCAAACGCCTGCGGTGAGCAATTCGGTGATCGTTGGGGAATGTTTGTTGGTCGTGTGCCGCATTTGCGTCAAGCATCTTAACCGACCTCGGCGACAATCCGTAGCAAGCTCAAGCAGATTGCGCTACGGCTGGCGCGCCAAGACAACCGCGCGCGCGCGGGACTTTTCGAGCGAGTGCGAGTAATCTTTGTCTCGTGTGATGAAAAGGAGCGATGGTGAGGTCTTGGCTTGTACCTGGGAAGGCGGCGAAAAAGCGTGCCTGGCGTCAAGCTAAAGCGCTAGACTTATGTTTGATGGTCAGCCAAAACAAGTGGAGGTGCATGATGGCGAGGCTTTCGAGAAATGGCGCGAATCGCTGCCCTACACGACGCAACGCTTATTGAATAAGCGTCTGGTGCGCTTGGAAGCGGGAAACCCCGGCAAGCCTGAAATCGGCTGGAAAGCGCTAGGTGATGGCGTCTACGAATTGAAAATTGATGATGGCGTCGGCTACCGCGTGTACTTCGCCTTCAGCGGAGTACACATCATCCTGTTACTGTTTGGCGGCGCGAAGCCGAAGCAAAATGCAGACATTCAAGCAGCTAAAAAGCTGTGGGCTGAAATTCAATCAACGTCATGCTAATAAAAAAGGCGCTTATCAAGGTTGATTAAAAACAAGAGGAATAGTTATGCGAGCTACATGGGCTGAGATAATCGAAGCTGATCTTAAAAACAAACCGGCGTCTTACGCGGCTGATTTCTTGCGCGACGCCTTGGCCGACGATGAACCCGGCACGCTGATTGTCGCCATGCAGCATGTTTCGCGGGCGCGCGGCGGCATTGACGATCTAGGCTTGAGCTATGAAGAGAAAGCGCAAATTGCCACTGCTATGGGACGCAGTCTTGGCGCTTATCCTGTGCTACAGGCCGCTTGAGGTGAGTACCTACGTAGACGCACAGCCGATCAGCGCATAACCATTGATTGCCGTCTTATTACGGTTGCCGCGCCAGCACGACTTCGCGCCGCCGCCGCGCAAAGTCGAAGAGCGCGGGTTGTTGCGTCTTGCCCTCCGCCAACTCGCGCGGGTCGAAGGTGCCGCGCAGGCATCCGTCTTTCATCTCAGCATACAACTGCGGCACGCGCTCGACGCCGTAGCCCAGCCATTCCGTCAGCAGGATTTCATGGTCGCGCGGCTTGTAATCGGCCTGCCAGGCCGTAAGCCCGTCCACCAGCAGCGCGCGCATCAGCAAACCCAAGCCGCCCTTTTCCAGCGCGACGTTGTCGGCTTGCGTCGCCGTCAGGATGCGCATGCCTTTGTCATACGACAACTGCCCCAGGCCGCGGCTGCCCATCGGCCCCGGTTTGAAATCGGTGCCCTCGATGGCCGCCGCCGAGTGGCAGGCGTCTACGATCAGCACCAACTCGCCCGCGTCTACGTCGCGCAGCCAGCGCGACAACTCATCCGACGAGATGCAACGGCGGCGGAACTCCGGCGACTTGAGGTCAGCCGTACCACTGTCCGAGGCGACGAGATAAAAGATGCCGTCGCTGTCGGAGTAGCCGTGACTCGACGCCGAGATCAGCATCAAATCTTCGGGTCGCGCCGCGCGCAATTTGTCCGCGTTGGGAATCTGTTTGAGCAAGGCCGCGTCCAAGTCCCTGTCTGGCTGCCGCCCCGCCAGCACATCCAGCACGGCGCGCAGATGCGCTTTCGTAGCGGTGTTTTCGGTGACGCGCTTGCCCGGCGCGTACTTCCTCGACGGTTGCATCGTGCGCACGTCCGCGAGGGTTACGATGTAAGTTGCCTGCGCAGCATATTGAGAGAAAAACGCCATTCCGATTGGCGTAACGAAAGCAACGCTGTATAGTCCGCCGCGTACCGAGTCAATTGCCAGGAGGCGGTTCAATGCCCATCAATTCTTCAATCCCGATTATCTCTGCGGAGTTGTTTACCATCCCGCTGGAAGACAACCGATACGTTGTTTATGCGCCGTTGCGCCGTGCCGCTTTTGTCGCCAATGCCAGCGTGGTGAATCTGCTGGCCGATCTCAAGGCAGGCTGCTTCGATCAAGCCGCTGACCACGACGGCTCGCTGGTCGAATTTCTGCGACGGCTCGAAATCCTCGACGCGCCGCCGGAACAACGGCCCATCACCGAATTCAGCGGCGACCCGGAACCGACCTCCGTCACCTTGTTCCTGACCACGGCTTGCAATCTACGTTGCACCTATTGCTACGCTTCAGCAGGCGACACGCCGACGAAGCACATGCCGCTCGATGTCGCCAAACGCGGCATTGATTTCGTAGCGGCCAACGCAGTCAAAAAGGGGCTGCCGGAATTTGAGATTGCCTATCACGGCGGCGGCGAGCCGACAGTCAACTGGCGCGTGATGACGGAATCGCTCAAGTATGCGCGGGAGAAGGCCGCCGCGTTGAACCTGGAAGTGCGCGCCGCCTCCGCCTCGAACGGCGTGCTCAGCGACACGCAGATTGATTGGATCATCGCCAATCTGCACAGCGTCAACATCTCGTTTGACGGTCTGCCGTCGGCGCACGACAAACATCGGTTGACCGTGCTGGGGCAAGGCTCCAGCCATTTGGTCATGCACACGATTCGCCGCTTCGACAAAGCGAAGTTCCCCTACGGTCTGCGGGTGACAGTCACGCGAGATCAGATTGCGCAACTGCCGGACTCCATCGAATTCATCTGCGCGAATTTCAACGTCGAGAGCATACAGGTCGAGCCTGCTTATCAATTGGGGCGCTGGACAACCGCGCCCTCGGCTGAGACCGATGAGTTCATCGCGGCCTACCGCGAAGCCCAAGCGCGCGCCCAAGCGCACGGACGCGCGATCAGCTATTCCGCCGCGCGCCTGGGACTGCTGACCAATCACTTCTGCGGCATCACGCAAGACAGCTTCGCGCTCTCGCCGGACGGCAACGTGTCGTCTTGTTACGAAGTCTTTGCGGAAGACAACCCGTGGGCGAAGGTCTTCTTTTACGGCGTGCCGGAGCCGGAAGCGGGCAAGTACCGCTTCAATCTGCCTGTGCTGAACAACCTGCGCGGCCTGGCCGTCCAGCACCGCGAATTCTGTCAGGGCTGTTTCGCCAAGTGGTCGTGCGCGGGCGATTGTTATCACAAGGCCTTGACCATCAGCGGCACTGAAGAGTTTCAAGGCTCAGACCGCTGCCACATCACGCGCGAGCTGACGAAGGATCAGATTCTGGAAAAGATTGCCGCGTCGGGCGGGCTGTTTTGGCACGAAGGGCGCTTGGCCGATGAGAACGCGATTGCGAAAGGAAAGGAGTTGTTTGTATGAAGATCGAAAGACCGCAATTTGAGTTGACACGAGTGTATGCGGATGGAACCAGAGAAGCGCCGGAGATTGTGCCAGTAACACAGATGCCTTGGGATACCAAGATGGAAAGGCGCGGATTTCTGGGCGTGGGGGTAGGAGTGGCATCAGTGCTGCTACTGGTTGACGGGAAGGCAACGGCACAAAGTGCGGGCGGTCAGCAACAATCCGGCTTAAACAACGACAAAAAAGTATTGCCAACGCGCGTGCCTTTCTTAACCCTAAGGGCACATGGTGAAGCCGTTCGCGCCTTAGTGATAAGTCCTGATCGAAAAGTTTTAGCCTCCAGTTCTCTGGATAGCATGATCAAGATATGGGCAATACCGGAGGGCAAGCTACTTGCTACTCATGAAAGTAAAGACTTGTTGGATAGTAAGGCCTTGGCAATTAGCCCCGACGGAAAGATTTTGGCCTCAAGTGGGATTGTAGCCACTAAATTATGGGCATTACCAGAAGGCAAGCTCTTGGCCGCTCTCAAAACTGATTGGCTGACGGAGGTACTGGCGTTTAGCCCCGATGGAAAGACATTGTTCACGTCAGGCAGCATAAAGGGAATCATTCAGTTCTGGCAGGTTCCCAGCAATAAACTTTTGAGCACGCTTAAGGTTAGCAATGAAGCGTCAGTCCACTCCTTAGCGATTACCCCAGATGGAAAGACACTGATTGTTGGCCTCCATGATGGAGCTATTCAGTTTTGGGCCTTACCGGAACGTAAGCTCCTGGCAACCATTAAGGGGCACGAAAAGTATGTTTCAATGCTGGCAATTAACTCCGATGGAAAATCCTTTGTTTCGAGTTCTTGGAGCGACGACAGCATCAAATTATGGTCTCTGCCGGCAGGTAAACCCCTCGCAACTATTGCTGAAGAAAACAACCGAGTCACAGCACTAGCCATTAGTCCCGATGGAAAGACGCTGGCTAGTGCTGACAAATTCCATAAGATCAAGTTATGGTCTTTGCCTGATGGTAAGTTGTTAGGCAATATTGCTGCTGGGCTCGGAAATGGAAGGGAGGTCAAGGCATTGGCAATCAGTTCTGATGGAAAGATGTTGGTATCGGGCGACAGTGATGGCGTAATCATTTTATGGGATCTGGAACAGCGATCTTTCCTCACATTCTTATTTGACCCCAAGTCAAATGCGAATGATGCGCTCATCTTCAACGTATACGACAGCATTACGAATCAACCCATTACTTATACTCTGCCTTGTGGCTCACCTATTCCCCCAGGAGCGGTTTGCACGTGTAACTGCGTTCCTGGAACTTTCAACTTGCCAACTTCCGGAGGTGGCGGAGGTGGCGGAGGTGGCGGAGGTGGCGGTGGCGGAGGTGGCGGAGGCACGATATGCACGTGCAACAAAGTCTGCACCTGCATTCCTGTGCCTTCTGACCGCGCCATCAAAGAAGCCTTCGAGACCACCGACCCGCTGCTGATTCTGCAACGCTTGTCCGAACTGCCCATCCAAACCTGGAACTACAAGTGGAATGACGCTGCCATCCGCCACATCGGGCCGATGGCGCAAGACTTCGCGGCGGCCTTTGCCGTCGGGGAAGACGACAAACACATCTGCCCGGTGGATGCGCAGGGCGTCGCCTTGGCGGCGATTCAGGGGCTGTACCGGATCGTGCGCGAGAAAGACGCCCAAACCGCCAGCTTGCAGGCGCAGTTGCAACGCCAACAGGCGGAGAATCAGGAACTGAAAGCCCGACTCGAAGCACTGGAACGTTTGGTCAAGCCGCTGGTGAAATGAGGCGAACCGAGATTGAGCCGTCGAGCAAAGAACACGAAAGGATGCCGATAAAATGACTACCACAATGGAAGCCGTCTTCGAACAAGGCGTATTGCGTCCGCTCAAGCCGCTGGACTGGGCTGAAGGAACGCGTGTCGAACTCACAGTGGTGACGGCGATGCCTGCGCGACAGCCTTACGAAATCCTGTCGGCCATCGCCGCGCTGCCGCTGGAAGTCACGCGCGAAGAACACGCCGGACGTGACCACGACGGCTTTCTATACGGAGGGCTTTATGGCGGGCAGGAGGGCGAGGAACAGCCATGATCTTCGTGGACACCGGCGCTTGGTTTGCGATGTCCGTGCCGTCAGATCAAGACCACGCCGCCATCGCTCAATGTTTCAGCCAGACTGCGGAACCGCTATTCACCACCGACTATGTAGTGGACGAGACGTTGACGCTCTTGCGCGCACGCGGCTACGGTCAGCGGGCTTTGGCCTTGGGCGCGGAGTTCTTCAGCGGTTCTATTGCCGAGCTTCATTACCTTGACGAAGACGAGATACGAGCGGCTTGGGAAGTCTTTCGCCGCTACGCCGATAAACAATGGAGCTTCACCGATTGCGCCAGCAAGGTGGTGATGGAACGGCTGCGCATCACCCAGGCCATCTCACTCGATCATCACTTTCGTCAGTTTGGCAATCTTTACGTTTTGCCGTAGCTGAGTCCTCTTGTTTCAGCAGTGCCGCCAGCACAATCGCCGCTCGTGATGCGGCGCACCGTGATGTTGGCCGGTTTCAGATCGCGCCAGCAACAGTGTGGATGACGCCCAGCGCGTAAACATCGCTGGCGGGCGTCACGTCACGTCCGGTCAATTGCTCCGGCGACATGTAATGCAGCATACCAGCGATCTGGCCGGCGATCTGGCCTAAGACGGTGCTTTGGCCGTGGACGCGCACGATGCCGAAGTCTATGACTTTGACCAGCCATTCGTCGTGTGTGGCATCGGGCGCGGCGTCGGTTTGAATCATCAGGTTTTCCGGCTTCAGGTCGCGGTGAATCAGCTTTCGGTCGTGAATGGCGGTCACGGCGCGTCCGGTTTGCCGTATGACCTCAGCCGTTTCGGCGAATTCCATCTGGTGGTTGTCGCGTTCTTTGAGCAAGCGCCGCAAGTTCGCGCCCGCGATGAATTCGACGACGAGGTAATCTTCGCCCGTCGCCAGCTTGCCTTTGTCCAGCACGCTCGCCACGTTGGGATGATTCACCTTCGCCTGGGCAGCGGCTTCGTCACGAAACTTTTTGACGAGCCAGGCCTGTTGGGGATGCTCTTGCGAAGCCTTTTTCAGCACTTTGACGACGACCTGCTTGCCCAGCGTCGTGTCTTCGGCAAGGTAAACTTCGCCGATGCCGCCCGCGTCGAGCGCATCCACAATGCGGTAGCGCTTGCCGATCAAGTCGCCTGCGTTCAACAAAGCCATATCAATCCTCCCGGTTGGTTCATCTTCAGCCAGCGCCTGCAGCGCCAGCGTGAGGGCGTGATCCAATAACGTATCTGCTGCGTTGCGATTGTCATGCGCGAGCAGCGAAGCCACTTCGCGTTGCAAGGCAGCGTCGCCCGCACACTCGTGCGCAAGGAAGCCAGCGCGTTCGGCGGCGGGCAGGGCGAGCGCGGCTGCGTAAAGTTCTTCTACCTTGCGCCAACGCGCGTCGGCGAGCGGCGGTGAATCAGCTTGCGGCATCACGAATTTTCCCTCCCGCTTCCTCAACGCGACGAAAGCCGCCTGAGTCCGTCAAAAAAAGTTTTGGGGTAAGATGTTTCCTCTTTCCGGGCAACTACGAGGAATCGGCTATGGAACCAGCGGGCGACATTACACAACTGTTACAGGCTTGGGCACAAGGCGACGAGGCGGCGTTTGAACGCTTGAAGCCATTGGTCGAGCGCGAATTGCGGCTGCGGGCGAAAAGCTACAAGCGCCGCGAGTTCGCCGATGTGCGGCAGCAAACGACGGCGATCATCAACGATGTCTTCGTCAGGCTCGAAGCCCAGCGCCGCGTGCAATGGCAAAACCGTGCGCACTTTTACGCGATTGCCGCGACGTGTATGCGGCGCATTTTGTTGGATTACGTCAAGGCGCAAAACCGCCGGAAGCGCGGCGATGGCGCAGAACACGTTGCGCTTTCAGAAGCCGACGCGCTGGCGGACGAAATGTCGTTTGACCTGTTGGCGCTGGATTTGGCGTTGCAAAAGCTGGCGCGGCAAGACGCACGCAAAAGCCGGATGATCGAGATGCAGGCGTTCGGCGGCTGTACGGTCGAAGAGATTGCTGATTACTTTTGGGTTTCCAAGTCTACGATAGAGCGGGAACTGCGGCTGGCGATGGCTTGGTTGCGGCGTGAACTGGTTGGACAAGTGATGGACGTGCAGCAAGATTGAATTGGCCCGGTTCGCCTCGGCGAGCCTACTCGTACCGCAACGCTTCAATCGGATCCAACCGCGCCGCCTTCCATGCGGGCCACAACCCAAAACCAACGCCCAGCGCCACCGATACGCCGAAGCCGACCAGCGGCGCCCACAGCGGCACGTAGGTCGGCATATACAGCTTGACCAACTCTGCCACGCCCCAGCCGAACAGGATGCCGAGCAAGCCGCCCAGGCCCGTGAGCGTAGCCGCTTCGATCAGGAATTGCTGGACGATGTCGCGGCGCTTGGCACCGATGGCTTTGCGCACGCCGATCTCTTTGGTGCGTTCGGTGACGCTGACCAGCATGATGTTCATCACGCCGATGCCGCCGATGAGCAGGCCGACCGACGAAATCGCCACCATCAGCAAAAAGACGCCGCCCGTGATCGCGCCGAACTGTTCGATGATGCCTTTGGAGGTTTGCACGCCGAAGTTGTCAGGCTGGCTGTATGCCACCTTGCGCTGTTTGCGCAGCGTCTGGCGGACTTGATCTACGGCCTCGTCAAGCTGGCCCGGCTTGGCCATGGCAATGACGAAGTTTTCCTTCACGTTCGGATACATCTTGCGGACGGTCTCGTAAGGAATGTAAACCGCCTTGTTCTCATTGCCGGGGTCTTCTGCCGGCGTCATGAACAAGTCACGCTTTTTCAGCACACCGATCACGTGAAAGACGCGCCCGTTGATCGTCACTTCGCGGTCAAGCGCGTTCACATTCGGGAACAAGGTATTGGCGACGTCACGCCCGATCACGCACACATCGGCGCGCGCCATGTTTTCGCCATCGGTGAAAAAACGCCCCTCGGTGACCTCGGTCGTACCCATGCGGAAGAAGGCCGGGAAGGTGCCTTGCAAGGTCGAGTTGACCATCTCGATGTCCTGATGGCGAATCTTGACGCGCTCGGCCATCGGCCCTTGCAACCAATCCACCGGCGTCATCATGGCCGAGGCCGCTTCAACCGCCGGACATTCCTCGGCAATGGCCACGGCGTCTTCGTAACTGATCGGCTTGCGCGTGCGCTCCTCCGCCGTCGGGTTGAAGTTGAAGCCGGGATCGAATTTGAAGATGTAGATCGAATTGGTGCCGTAACTTTCAATCTCTTTGGCCACCCGTGTATTGATGCCGGAAACAAAGGCTGCAATCACGATCACCGTCATCGTGCCAACGACGACGCCGAGGATGGTGAGGAACGAGCGCAGCTTGTTCGCCACCAACGTGTCGAGGGCCATCGCCACGTTTTCGAGAAAATCAACGCGTATCATCATTCCCCTTTCTGCTTGCTGGCGCTCTTCCGCTTCGGCTTTGCTTGTTTGAGTTCGCGGCCAATCCGTGGATCGCGTTGCAAGATCAATGCGCAAGCATGCAAGGCTTGCGCTTCAAACTCCGGCGCATTCGCGGGCAACCTCAGCCACGGCGACTTGTTCAATTCTTCCAGCGGCTTCGCGCGTGCGATGGAAAATTCCGCTGCCAAACTCGCATACGCTTCGCGTGTCGTCGCCAGCCAGACGCCTTGTTGATCGGCCACCTTCTGCGGATCGAGCAGACCCTCACGATCACACAGAAACAGCATGATCTTTTCGCCGACATAAACCGCGTGGCAGCCGAACATCGGCTTGACGAGCGGCGTGAGTGGTTCCAGTTCATCCAACACAAACCGAAACGGAATCGGCTTTTTGATTGCGCGTTGCTTTGCCATATCACTCAGACCTCATCGCTTGAATCGGATCCAGACTCGCCGCCCGCCAGGCCGGATAAACGCCCGCAATCATCCCCACGCCGCCAGATACGCCCAGCGCCACCGCGACCGCCAACAACGGTAAAGCCGTCGGAATCGGCGTAAAATTCGCCACCGCCTGACTCAGCAACCACGCAATGAAGACCCCAAACGCGCCGCCAATCAGCGCCAGCGCCGTGGATTCGGCCAGGAATTGGCGAATGATGTCGCGGCGACGCGCGCCCAAGCTTTTGCGGATGCCGATCTCTTTGGTGCGTTCGGTCACGCTGACCAGCATGATGTTCATGATCACAATGCCACCCACCACCAGTGCAATCGAAGTCACCCCGACCGCCACCGTTTGAATCGTGCCGAAAATCTTTTCGCGCAAGTTGTTGACCGCGCTTGGCGTGATCAAACCGAAGTTGTCTTCGTCATTCGGATTCAAGCGCCGCCGCGTGCGCATCGCCACACGCGCCTCATCAATCGCGTCCTGATAGGTTGCGGGCGAGGTCGAAGACACTAGCAATTGCAACGAGCGCCGTGAGCCATAGATATTCAAGAACGTCGTCATCGGCAGCGTCACGAATTTGTCGCGCGATTGGCCGAAGACCGAACCGAGCGCCTTGGCTACGCCTATGATTTCAAACGGGCGGCCATCCACTTTGATCTTTTGCCCCAACGGCGAACTGGTGGGGAAGAATTCATCAGCGATGTCGGGGCCGATGAAACAGACCAGCCGCGCGCCCATTTCTTCGCCTTCGTTAAAAGCGCGGCCCTGGGCGATGTCTTTGTTTTGGATTTCGATGACGTTGGCGGTGATGGCTTGCAAACTGACGCCGATCAGATTGCGGGTGCCGAATTTCAATTCGCAGGTGTCTTGTTCCTGCGCCCCGGCGTCTTTGATTTTGTCGCCGATGCGCGCGCGGATGACCGCCAGATCGTCCATGGTCACGTCCTTGTTGCGGCGGCGTGCCTTTTCGTAATTGTCGAGGCTGGCAAAATCGTCAATCGAAAACTTCTGCACGCTGAAGGCATTGGTGCCGATGTTGGCGATCTTGTCGTCTACGTATTTATTGAAGCCTTCGATCAGCGAGACGACCACGATCACCGTGGCGACGCCGAAGATGACGCCGAGCAACGTCAGAAAGGAGCGTAGCTTGTTGGCCCAAATCGCTTGAAAGGCAAGCTTGATGGCTTCTGTGATATGCATTCGTGTTTCTCTTACTTGCTATCCAAGCGCGCGAGTTTAGCTACGAATGCGCGAGAGTGAAAGTTCGGCGACTCTACTCTGGCTTAGCCACAGAGTCACAGAGAAAACTTTGGGATGGCCGTGTTACATCGTCTTGCGGATTCTCACTCTGTGGCTCCGTGCCTCTGTGGCAAATGCCAGCTTGTCTTAATCCTGCACCGTAACCTTCTTCATCACCGCTTTGCTCAGCAACCGCTGCTGCTGATCGGTCGGCTGGGCGGCGATCTTGTCAACGACATCGAGGCCTTCGAGCACTTCGCCAAAGACGGTGTACTGGCCGTTCCATTGCGGGAAGTCGCGCAGGCAAATGAAAAACTGACTGGTGGCGCTGTTGACGTCGTTGCCCTTGCGCGCCGCCCCAAGGACGCCGCGTTTGAATGGTTTCTGGCTGAACTCCGCCTCGACCGTCTGCTGCCCCGGCGCGCCCAAGCCCCACGTGTCGCGGTTGTCGCCCCGTGTATTTGGGTCGCCGCCTTGAATCAGCAGGTTCGGCACTGCGCGATGAAAGCCGAGGCCGTCATAAAAACCCTCGCGCGCCAGCTTCTTGAAATTCTCGACGTGCTTGGGCGCAGTCGCGCCATCGAGTTGAATCTTGATCGTCCCGAAATCGGTTTCTATCGTAGCGATGCCGCCACTGCCACCTTTATGGCAAGCGGCCAAACTAAATGCCAGCAAAGCGGCGCACATCAATTTCATTAACTTCGTCATTCATCTTCTCCGTTCAATTTTGTTGAATAGCAAGCTGAAGGCGAGATTACGGAACAAACGGAAATAACGGAACAGACGGAGGCAAAACCTCTGGGCTGGCCCGAAATTTCCGTTTGTTCCGTAATCTCTTCTTGCCTCACTTTTCCGTGAGGTCGGCCTTATTGCGCCGCCCGTTTCTCCAGATACACCTTCGTCATCGTGATTTTATCGCGCACCTTTTCGCCGCCGGGTTCGGTCGGCATGTTCGAGATGATTTGCACGTTGTTGAGGCCTTGCACGACTTCGCCGACCACGGTGTATTGGCCGTCCCAGGCGGGGCGCGGTTCCAGGCAGATGAAAAACTGGCTGGTGGCGCTGTTATTGTCGTTGCCCTTGCGCGCCATGCCGACGCTGCCGCGTTTGAACGGCACGCTGCTGAATTCTGCCGGGATCGTTTCCTGCCCCGGTTCGCCCATGCCCCACAGCGTTCGGTCGCCTTTGCGCGTTTGCGGATCGCCGCCCTGAATCATGGCGTTCGGCAAGACGCGATGAAAGCCGAGGCCGGCGTAAAAGCCCTCTTTCGTCAGCTTCTTCATTTGGGCCATGTGCTTTGGCGCGATTTCGGGATAGAAGGCGATCTTGAATTTGCCGTATTCGGTCTCGATCACCATCAGTTCATCATCCTGCCTCGGCGCAGGCAACGGTGTGGCGGCGGTGGCAGGCGTGGCCGTCGTCGTCGCTGTGTTTGTCGTAGGCTTGCCCGGCTCGCAGGCAGCGAACGGCAAACCGAGCACCAATAACAATGCCATCTTCGTAATTTTCATAAGTCCAAAATAGCTCCTGTGATTAGCCCAACTTCTGTTTCAGAATTTCATTGACCGCTTTCGGATTCGCCTTGCCACCACTGGCCTTGAGCACCTGACCGACAAAGAAGCCCCTCAACTGCACTTTACCCGCGCGATAGCTTTCCAACTCTTTCGGGTTCCTGGCGATCACCTCGTCCACGATGGTTTCAATCGCCGCAGTGTCGGTGAGCTGCACCAAGCCTTTCTCTTTGACGATCTCGCCGGGTGCCTTGCCTGTGGCGAACATGTCTGCAAAAACATCCTTCGCCATCTTGCCGGAGATTGTGCTGTCATCAATCAACGCGATTAGCGCACCCAGGTCTGCGGCTTTGATCTTGCAGGCGGTGATGTCGGCGTCGGCGTTTTTGAGTTCGCGCAGCAATTCCGACAACACCCAGTTGGCGGCGGCGCGATGATTCTTGGCCGTCTTGGCGGCAGTCTCGAAATAGTCGGCCAGTTCGCGCTGATTGGTCAGGGTGAAAGCATCATCGGTGCTCATCTCATACTCGCGCATGAAGCGTTGCCGCCGCGTTTCGGGCAATTCGGGCAGTTCGTGTTTGAGCGTCTCGATCCATTCGCTTGAGACTTCCAGCGGCGGCAAATCGGGTTCGGGGAAATAGCGGTAATCATGCGCGTCCTCTTTGCTGCGCATCGTGAAGGTCTTATTTTCCTTCTCATTCCAGAGCCGCGTTTCTTGCACGATCTTGCCGCCGGTTTCGAGCACCGTGATCTGGCGCTCAATCTCGTAATCAATCGCCTTTTGCAGGAAGCGCGCCGAATTGATGTTCTTGATCTCGGCGCGCGTGCCAAAGGGCGCGCCCGGACGCCGCACCGAGACGTTGGCATCGCAGCGCAAATTCCCTTCTTCCATATTGCCGTCGCACACGCCGATGAATTGCACGGTGCGCCGCAGGAAGGTCAGGTAATCATAGGCTTCCCAACTGGTGCGGAACTCAGGCTCGCTGACGATTTCAAGCAACGGCGTGCCGGCGCGATTGAGGTCTACATACGACTTCGACGGATCGCCGATGTCGTGCACGGATTTGCCGGCATCCTCTTCGATGTGCGCGCGCGTGATGCCAAAGCGTTTCAGCTTCCATTCGATGGGCCGCCCACCTTCATCGCGCGTGCTGGTCAGAATTTCGACGAAGCCGTGTTCGGAAAAAGGCCGGTCGTATTGCGAAATCTGGTAGCCCTTCGGCAGATCGGGATAGAAGTAATGCTTGCGCGAAAAGATGGATTCATTGTTGATGTGCAGATTGAGCGCCAGCGCCGCTTTCCCGGCTTGTTGCACGGCCTGGCGATTCAGCACGGGCAAACAGCCGGGCAAACCCAACACGACCGGGTCGGTATTGGCATTCGGCTCTTCGCCAAAGGCGGCGGCGGAGGCGCTGAACAATTTCGAGGCAGTCTTTAACTGCACGTGGACTTCCAAGCCGATGACGGCTTCCCAACCTTCTTTCACGAAAAGTCTCCTTGCAGGGTTGAAATCAGGGGTTGAATTGCGGGCGGGAGTATAGCACGGGCGATTCGAGAGCTTGAACGGGGCAAGCAAATCGGCGGATTTGCTTGCGCTGAAAACAGGCTGAATCCTGAATCCTGAATCTTGGTTCCTGATAGCCTAAAAATGCGGCTGACTTTCAAGCTATCAGGAACCAGGATTCAGGATTCAGGATTCAGTGAAAAAGCGGAGGCACCGTCAGACAAGCAGCGTTGGAGTTGCTGAAATGATTTGTCCTGACTACAGATTCACTTCACGCGCACTGCTACGACCCGCAACCGGCGATAGTCGGCATACCAAACGCCAGCGCGAAAATTGGTCGGACGCAGTCGCGCCTCAATCTCGGTCAACGCCGTCTCTTTTGCCTCGACGGGCAAATCCGCAAACATGCTTTCGGCGAACATCGTCAGCCAGTTGCGCATCCCGTCCGCCCCTTCCAGCTTGGTGAAGCGGTCGAAGAGAAAGGCTTGGCGCACCTCCAAGCCCTGCGCTTCGAGCAGCGTGGCGTATGCGCCGATGGAGGGGTAATACCAGGGATGGCGGACTTCGGCTTGGGTGTGGCTGGTCATAACGGCTTGCACTGCCTCAACGATGTTGGCGACGTTGCCCTGCCCGCCGAATTCCGCGACAAACCGTCCGCCGGGTTTGAGGGCCTGGGCAATGCAGGCGGCGGCCTCGGCGGCGCGTGTCACCCAATGTAAGACAGCATTTGAAAAGACGGCATCGCAGGCTTCAGGCAAGCTGAAAGCGCTGGCGTCGCCTTGAACGAATTCGAGTTGCGGATATTGCTGGCGGGCAGTTTCGAGCATTTGCGCCGAGTGATCCAAGCCGATGACACGAGCACCGGACTGAGCAATCTGTGCGGTTAGGTGCCCTGTGCCGCACCCCAAATCCAAAATCAATTCAGCGGGTTGCGGCTGTAGCAGGCTGAGCAAATCCTGGCCGTATTCATAGACAAACGAATGCTTTTGATCATAAAGGGCCGAGTTCCATTCCTGTTGCGCCATAGTTTTATGCTGCCTGATATTCGGGATATTCCCGTTCGATTACCTGCCCCGGAAAGGCCGGCCCGGTGAGCATCAAGAGCGCGTCTTTCAAGACCCTCTTTTGCAATTCACGCTGGCCGGGTTTGCCCAGCGAATTGCCGACTTTGAATTCTTTGGGACACAGCGCGCGTGGCGGACGCATCTGGGCTGAAGCCTCCGGGCTGACGGTGATCAGGATGGTCGGCAACCCACGCATTTCGATTTCACGTTGTACCGCGACGACCGTGCGGTGGCAGACGTTCGGTCAGCCACCGGTTAGCACGATCACATCGGCTTTTGATTTTTTGTCAATGAATTCGGCGATGGCGGGCGCGGTCTCTTCATACATGCGTTTCAATTGCATGGTGTAACCCATATAGCCGACGTGTTCGCGGGCGACGCTGCCGATGAAACCCTCGGCATGCAGTTCGCGCAGAATATCCAGCGGGAAAACGACGTTGATGTCCTGATCGGCATCGCTGTGATCGTAATGATGATGTGTGACCATCAGGTCGGAAGTGGCCGCCTCACCGTTAATCTGCCGGAAGCTAAGATCGCCCAATTCGTCGGCGATGTTGAACGGCTCTTGATCCTTGCGATGGACACCGGCGGCGGTGACAAGCGCCACGGTAAGCTTCGAGAGTTCTTTATCTAACGGAGTAAACGGGACGCATTTTCGATGAAGGGACATTGTGACAGCCTTTCAAAACCTAGGCGGCTAAATAGCTAGCCGGATAGTGGCAGGCGAGGCAGGTAGCGTCACCGGAGAAATTCTACGGATAAACTCAGACCAAGAATGTTCCGCTGACACCAACCTGCCCTGCTGTTTCCACGGATCAGACTTACAGCTTGCGCAACACGTCGTGAATGACTTCGTTGTCGGGTTGCTGACCGATGTCGTGGATGTCCGCGTAAACGACCTTGCCTGCCTTATCAATGACGAAAAGCGCCCGTTCGGTAATGCCATCAGCAGCCCGGTAGGCTCCGAAGGCTTTGGCGGTTGCACCTTTGGGTTCGAAATCGGCAAGTAGCGGGTAGGAAATTCCGCCTAAGCTCTTGGCCCAGGCAACGTGGCTTGGGATGGAATCAACGGATATACCCAGAACCTGGGTATCGGCCTCCTCGAAGCGTTTGAGATCGGCTTCATAAGAAGGCATTTGGATGGTTCAAACAGGGGTCCAGTCAAGCGGGTAAAAAGCGATGAAAACATTCTTCTTACCTTGAAAATCGGAAAGCTTGACCGTGCCCCCCAGATGGCTCTTCAGCTCGAAATCCGGAGCTGCGTCTCCAACTTGGACACTCATGATCTTTCTCCTTTGAATAATGTCGCCACGCCTAAACGTGGCAAGTGAATTGGGTACCGCTTTAATTGTCGAAACAACGCCGCGATTATAGGTAGCGCCAGAGCAGCGGGCAAGCGCGGGCAAATTATTGCTTGAACATCTTCTTCGTAACCAAAACAGACCGTGCAAAAAGATGAAAAGACTGGTAAGAACTTCCAGCCTGTGCCTATTCGATACGATTTTCCAGCTTCAGGGGTGACCAAAATTAAACTGGAAATTTTTTCTTAACATACTGGAACAATTTACAGATACAGGCGTGTCAGCGCGAGGAGGATCGTCATCCGCTACGCTCTTACAACAAGGTTAGGCGACAAAGCAGTGCAAGACCCCAGAACCAAAAAGGTTCCTCATCAACCTTCATTGAGCAGCACTTTGATCCTTCAATCAATTGCGCAATTTCTTTCCGCGCAATTTGCCCTGGGCGAGGGAAAGGCAATCCAAAGCAGTAAGCCTAATTTTAATGAATACGCTAAGTCTCAGTGCTGGATTTCCAGAAACAGGTTTGACCAAACCCAGTTTCAAAAACACCGATGCGGGTGTTTCAGCCACTGCGCCATCTGCCGAGTGGATTAGCACGCAGATGATTGAACACGAGCAGTTGCGCTACGAGGAACTGGATGATCACGCATTGATGGCGGCGACTAAAGTTGGCGACCATGCGGCCTTTTCAGAAATCGTTCAACGTTACAAGAACAAGCTGACCAATTTCATTTACCGGCTGCTAAACGATTACGAGCGCGCGAGCGATTTGGCCCAAGAGACCTTTATTCGGGTTTACATGAGTGCCGACCGCTACGAGGCTTCCAATAGTTTTTCGACTTACATTTACCGGATTGCTCAGAACTTGGCGATCAGCGAGATTCGCCAGCGCAAACGCCGCGGGGTCTTTCAAATGCCCTTCTTCGCTTCGGACAAAGATGGCGAAGAGTTAGAGGTCGAAGTCGCTGACAAGCGCATTATCGCGCCGGAAGATGTGATGATTGACGATGAGCGCCGCGCTGCTGTGCGCCGCGCCATCACGACGCTGCCGGAAAAATACCGCATCGCGCTGGTCTTGCGCGATGTCGAGGGCCGCAGCTACGAAGAGATCAGTGAGATTTTGGATTTATCAGATGGCACGGTGAAATCCCGTATCAACCGCGCCCGAAACTTGTTGAAAGAAAAGCTACGCGATTACCTGTAGTAAGGTGCCAAGACGGTAATCAGGGTGTCCCAGTTCCCGCTTAGGCCGCCCCTGGCGGTTTAGGTCTTTACCGAGTGGAGATCGTAAATTCATGAATTGTGAACAAATCAGAGAGGCAATTGACAGCGGCATCCAGAGTGAAGCTGTGCACGGCCATCTCACCGGCTGCCCAGCTTGTCAGCAATTCGAGGCGGAAACGTCTTCGCTGCTGTCCATGCTGAGCGCGCAACCCCGCGTCAAAGCGCTCGCCGCTTTCGAGACTCAGTTGCAAGCCCGTTTGCAAACTGTGCTGGCGAGCGAAGAGTCTAAGTTAACCGCATTGCTGGGTTCCCTGCCCGTGGTTACCGCCCCCGCGAGCTTTGAAGCACAGTTGCAGGCGCGGTTGGCGAGCAAAGAAGTCAACGTGGCCGCACTGGTCGGGGCCTTGCCCGCCATCGGCGCACCCGGCGATTTCGATTTCCGGCTGCGTGCGCGGCTGGCACAAACCAACGCCGAACAGGCAGCCCGTGGCCCGTTGGTTTGGCTGGCAGATTTCTGGACCAAATCGTTTTCGTTTGGGCCAGCGGCAACTGCCATGGCGGCGCTCGCCGTAGTGGTGGCGTTTAGCGTGACGCAACTCAAGCGTGAGACGGCGCAACCGAACGACACATCCGCATTGGTGGCGAAGGTTGAGATGCCGAAAGCGCCTGCGACTCACCAACTGGACGTGCCTGCCCCGCTGGCTTCGAATCAAGTAACGCCTGCCCGGCAAACAATTGCCGTCAAAGCGTCAACACGAACCAACCGCCCGTTGACGCCTGCCGCCAGTGCCAGCAGTAAAGCGCTGGCAACGCCGGTGGACGAACGCCAGTTGGTCGCGAGCAATCTGAACGAACAAACCGTGTTCTCGTCTGTCACGCGCCAGGAAATGAAAGTTTCGCGTAGCCCGGTCGCCTATTATGGGCAGCAACTGGCGAAATCCGTTCCGGCGTTGAAGGCAGACACGCTGAGCGTGGCCGCGTTTTAACCTGCTCTCAATGAATAAAATAGGCCGCAGGTTACGCGTTCGTTGCCTGCGGCCTTTCTTGCCTGAAAGCCCCCCGTTCCACCTTCATTTCTTTTTTCTCAAATGCAGGTTCGTTTTCTCATCCTCTGGTTTGGTCTGATTGGCCTGGGCGGATTGTTTTTGGCTGAGCGAAGCGCTGCGCAAACGCTTCGGCAACAAAGCAAGCCCCGGCAACCCAAACCCGCGCTGCCCGTGCCCACGTCGAACCCGGCAACACCTGCGTTAAACAAAGTCGTTCCCGGGCTGGTTTATATCCATCAGACGCTTGATCTGCGTCCGGTGGAAGAGACCCTGATGACCCTGGACGGTGAACCGGTGCCGCCGTTGCTGTTCAAGAATGTCACCTTGGGCGTGGTGGTGGATGCCGCAGGGCTGATCGTCACGCGGTTGGTGGGTGTTTCGCCCAACAATCCGCCGCTCGAAGTCACGGTTTTGGGGCAGGGTCTGAGCAAACCTTATCCGGCAAAATTCCTTGGGCTTGATTCCGTGACGGGGCTTTGCGTGCTCAAGGTCGAAGGCGCCCCGTTCACCCCGCCCCAATTCGCCGAACCGGTTTCCTTGCCGGCGCAATTGGCGGTCAAACTCAAAGGGTTCCACGCCAACCAGGGGCAAAGTCAGTTCAACACGCGTCCGCGCATCCACACGACAGAAGGCCGCGTCATTAAGGCGGTCAAGGATTTCCGTTACACACCGGGCAATCCGTTTTATCAATTGGCCGACCCACAACTGACGCCCGTACAGGATGGCAGTCTGGTTTTCGAAGGGGAAAATTCACTCTTTGGGCTGGCCGTTTATGACACGCTTGGCGAAGGCCAGAGCCTGGTCTATCCGATTGCGCGCGTGCTCGACATCGTCGCCAAAGTCGTCAAGGCCAATGAAAGTTTGGCGTATGGCTGGCTCGGCGCGACGCCTGACCTGGATATGTCGGCGCCGATTTCCACAACGATAACTGGACAGGCCAAACCGGAATTGGGAGTGCGCGTGCGCGCGGTTTTCCCCGACAGTCCGGCGGAACTGGCAGGCATCAAAGCGCGCGATATTTTGCTGAGCCTGAATGACCGGCGCGTCGAGAGCAATGCGCAATTGGGTTCGGCCCTACGCCAATTGCCGCCCGAAAGCGAAGTCACGATCCGGCTCAAACGCGACAACGAATACAAGCTCGTCAAAGCCAAACTCGCGCCTTCGCCGGCGAGCGAACCCAGTCAAATGATCCCGGCGTTGATGAAACAACTGGAAACCATGAAATCGCGGTTGAATGCTATGCCACTTAACGATCCGGGCCGCGCCACATTTGAGGGCAAGGTCGAAACGATGGATTCGATCTTGAAAAGTGTGACGGGGCCGGCCCAGCCCGACGTGCGCTTGCGCGTTTTTTATGGGCTTGAAGTGCAACCGCTCAGCGCGCAGATGCTGGCCTATTTTGCCGCGCCCAATGGCCTGCTGGTCACTTCTTTGAACGACAAACAACGGCTGGCCGAAGGCGGTTTGCAAGCCGGCGATGTCATCGTCAAGGTCGGCGCGCAACCCGTCACCGATGTCGCCAAACTGCTGGCCGCTCTCGATGAAGGGGCGGGCGTGGCGGAAGTCACGGTGCAACGCCGCCGCAGTCCCCTCACGCTCAAACTCACACGCTAAGGCGTCAGGCAAAATTGATGACAACCAGGCAAGCAGGTCAAGGGTGGCCTGCTTCTTTTCTATGAGGCCAAGTTGCGGCGTTCTGTGCGGGCCTGTTATGCTGCGGCCTCGTTTCATTTTTGAGGAGTCAGAATTCAGGTGCGCCAGAACTTATCCGCCAAAATTACGGTCATTGTTTATATTCTGATCTGCTTTGAGGTGGGTCTGATGCTGTTGATCCTGCCTTGGACACGCTATTGGGATGACAACTTCTTCCTCTATTTCGTCACGGGCAAGCTCAATTCGCCCGGTCTGTTGTCCTTTCTCACCAGCGGCTGGGTGCGCGGCGCGGTGACCGGTTTAGGGATCGTCAACCTGCTGGCCGGGCTGCGTGACTTGTTCAAATTTCGCGAGAGCGTATACCTGCTTTCCGGCCATCAAATTTATCCTGCTGTGAGTAGTTCCGCCGATGCCATTGCATCTGACTCATCCGTCAATTTACCTGATCACCGACCGCCAAGCATTCCGCCCCAAGTCTAAAACCGCTTCAGATTCTGAACTCTGGCAAGCGCAATTGGCCGCGCTGCAATTGGCCGCCCAGGCCGGTTGCCAATTCATTCAGATTCGGGAAAAAGATTTAGCGCCGCGTGAGTTGAGCGAATTCACCCGCGCGGCCATTGCTTTGGTACGCCCCTACGGCGCCAAAGTCCTCGTCAACAACCGGCTGGATGTCGCCCTGGCAGCCGGGGCGGATGGCGTGCATCTGCGCGTCAACTCGCTGCCTGTGGCGGAAGTCCGGCGCTGTGTCGCCGCTGATTTTTTGGTCGCCGCCTCCACGCATTCATTGGCCGAAGCCCAAACCGCCGCGCGCGACGGTGCCGATTTCATCGTTTGCGGGCCAGTCTTTGACACTCCCTCTAAACGTGAATACGGTGCGCCCCTCGGAATCGAAGCTTTCGCAAAAGTTTGCCGCGCGGTCAGCATACCTGTGTTCGCGCTTGGCGGCATCAAGTTGGAAAACTTTCGCGCGCCATTGGTAAACGGAGCGGCAGGAATTGCGGCCATCGGACTTTTTACCCAGCCGGACAAACTCGTCGAAACTGTCCAGACGTTACGGCAAAGCTGAATTTCTTACGGCCCGCCCCATTCTTTTGGCTGACTCAATGCCGCCATCAGGGCTGCGACATCACCGATGCGCGCGCCCAACGCGGCGGGCACAATTTCGCAAGCCGCCACGGCTGGCGGCAAAGCTTCTTCGGCTAGAGCGCGGCGCGCCGGAGCCAAGACCCGCTCGCCCAACACCACCGCCAGCGAACCGAGCACGATCAATTGCGGATTCAGCGTATCCACCAGCAACGCCAACCCGCGCCCCATCCATTGGCCCGCTTCCGCCGCGACCGCCAGCGCCTGCGGATCATCGGCCAGCATCGCGTTGACGAGTTCGCGAATCGGCGTCGCGCGCGGCCAACGGGCTGGAAATAGTTGATGTGCCAGTTCGACCAAGCCTGCGCCCGAAGCAAAGCCTTCCCACGAACCGGCTTTGCCAAAACCGATGGGACCTGCCCACGCCAGCCGCAGGTGGCCGACTTCACCCGCCGTGTCGCTGGCCCCGTGCAACACGCTTCCATTGACGATCAAGCCCGCGCCCAGGCCCGTGCCGAAGGTCAGAAAGATCAGGTGGCGCAAATCCGCGCGTCCGCGCCCCGCGCCGAAATGGAATTCGGCCAGCGCGCCAGCGTTGCCATCGTGTTCGATAAAAACGGGCAGGTGCGGAAAGGCCGCGGCCAGCCGCGCTTTTAACGCGACGCCGTGCCAGCCCGGCAAATGCGGCGGATTGAGCAACACGCCTGCGGCAATACGCAATGGCCCGCCGATGGAAACGCTGATTGCGGCAATGCGGCGTTGCTGTTGCGTTGCGACAGTGATGACCTGCTGCATCAATTCGCCTAGACGTGGGAAGACTTCAGCGAAGGGCCGCCCGGCTTCGGTGGCAATTTCGTGCCGCTGCAAGATGACGCCCGCGCGTGTCCCTTCGACCATGGCGGTTTTGGTGCCGCCGACATCCAGACCAAGGATGGTCGCGTTTTCCGGTGAACTATCTGACAGGGAATGCAATTTTCTCGCTCCTTTTGTGCCGCTGCGCGTGGGCAGCCGCCCGCGCGTATTGCAGTTTTCCGAAAAGATCAATTATGCTGATGGTGCAATCGGACTCAATCAACGTTTCACCATCTGAACAATTTGAGAATCTCGTTTCCCCCGGACGCTTGGCGTCAAACCTCGTGAGTTTTTTTGCGCTCGCGTTGTCTGCCCCTCGGCGCACAGCGCAGCGCGTGCTAACAGCTTCGCTTCAAGGAGAACCGCTATGGAACCCAATGTCATCGCCATGCCGGTGCCCGCGCCCATGCCGCCTATGCCGCCCACGCACGAGGCCGCGCCGCAATACCCGCAAGCCGTGCCCAATTTACCCGCCGCACCCGACGCCGCCAGCGGAGCCGAAAGCGGCAGCGTGGATAAAATCCGCGACATTTTGTTTGGCTCGCAAATGCGCGATTACGACAAACGCTTTGCGCGGCTCGAAGAGCGCTTGTTGAAAGAATCCGGCGAGTTGCGCGAAGAAACACGCCGCCGTTTTGACTCGCTCGAAAATTATATCCGCGCCGAATTCAGTTCCCTGTCCGACCGCGTCAAAAATGACGCCCACCGGCGCGATGAACTGAATGAAGCCATGTCCCTGCATTTGCAAGAGACGGCCAAAAGCATCGAGCGCAAACTCTGGCAACTGGATGAACAGACCGCCCAGGCCCAACGCGACCTGCGCCAACAGTTGCTCAATCAATCCAAAGAACTCAACGACGAGATTCACCGCAAGAGCGAAGAACTCGCGGCGGATTTGACGCGCGAAGCCAGCGAATTGCGCCACGACAAGACCGACCGCGCCGCGCTCGCCGATCTGTTCACCGAACTGGCGCTGCGGCTGAACAATCAGTTTCGTTTGCCAGGTGAATAGAAATTGGTAACTGCTCAGCCCTGGTGCGCCCGCGTCTCGCGGGCAGGCGCATGGCGGCGGACGGCTGGCTGCTGAAAAGGTAACCCTGTGGCCTGTCTCCGCCCAGCGCCACGCGCCTGCCCGCGAGACGCGGGCGCACCAGGGCAAATGGGAAGTCTGGAGAAGTCTGGGGAAGTCCGAACGATTCGCTGTGCTGTACCGCTGGACTAAAAGACTTCCCCAGACTTCCCCAGACCTCTCTGGACGTTCCCAGACTTCCCCAGACTATTCATGAGCGACCATCCGCTGCGCATTGTCCCCACACAGTCCAAACCGCCTGAACCGGCGGCAGAGACAATGCCTACGCTGGATGAAGCCGCCACCGATCAAGCCAAAATCGCCGAGTTGCGCCGCCTGCTGCTGACGCCGGAACAGCAGCAACTCGCTGAAATCCAAACGCGCTTAAACGATCACCGGGGCCGCGTCAAAGACCTGAGCAGTTTGCTGCCCGATGCCGTCAGCACGCGCAACCGGCAGGATGAAGCCTTGACCGCCGCGCTGACGCACAATATCGGCCCGGCGCTCAAACAGGCGATCAAACACGACCCGTCCGCCGTCATCGAAGCCGTCACGCCCGTCATCGGCCCCGCCATCCGCCAGGCCATCACCAAGGCGTTGAACGAATTCGTCCAGTCCATTGACGAGACGATGAAATACAGCGTTTCGGCGCGCGGGCTGAAGTGGCGCTTTGAGGCGCTCAAAACCGGGCGCTCGTTTGCCGAAGTGGTGATGTACCACACGCTGCTTTACCGCGTGGAACAGGCGTTTCTCTTCCACAAAAAAACCGGTCTGTTGTTACAACACGTCGCGACATCCACGGCGGTCTCGAAAGACGCCGATATGATTTCGGGCCTGCTCACGGCCATCAATGATTTTGCGCACGATTCGTTCAATGCGACCGCCGAGCAAAATCTGATGAAGCTCGATTACGGCGATCTCGAAGTCTGGATCGAAGGCGGCACAACGCCCGTTGACCTGGCCTACATTGCGGTCGTCATCAACGGCAACGCGCCCGAAGGCTTGCGCACCGAGGTCTTGCTGCCCGCGCTCGAAGCCATCCACGGCAAACAGCGCGAGGACTTGCTCTCGTTTGATGGCGACACCAGCCCCTTCGACTTGAGCCGCCCGCATTTGGAAGAATGTTTGCGGGCGCAATATCGCGGCAAGTCGCCCGTCACTGAACAACCCAAAGGCTTTCGCTTGCCAGCCACGGTCGCCGTGCCGCTGGCGCTGCTCTTGCTGCTCTTGGGCGTATGGGGCTTTTTCAACTGGCGCGCGCAACGGCGCTGGAATGCGTACTTGAACACGTTGCAAGCAACTCAGGGCGTAATCGTCACTGAACAGGGGCATAGCGGCCTCGGTTTATTCAGCCCGCGTTTTCACAACGAAGGCTTGCGCGATCCGTTGGCGAGTGATCCGGCGGCGCTCTTACCCGCACAAAATCTTGCCCCCGCCAAAGTGGCGAGCACGTGGAAGCCATTTTACTCCCTTGATCCCGCGTTGGTGCTGGCGCGCGCCAACCACGTGCTTGAACCGCCGGCATCCGTCAAACTGAATGTTGAAAACGGCGTGCTCAAAGTCAGCGGCGATGCCCCGCAACAATGGCTCGAAACCGCGCGCCGCCTGACCCGCGCCTTGCCCGGCATCACGCAACTCGATGAAAGCGGCCTGCTCACCGCCGAGGCGCGCGAACAGCTCAAGCTCAAAGAAGAAATCGAATTTGTGTCTCTGTATTTCAACACCGGCACGGCCCAACCTGCGCCCGGACAGACCGCCGCCTTGCAAAAGCTAACCCAGCAGGTCAAGCGGCTGTTCGCCCTGGCCGCGCTCACCGGCAACCAACCGCAACTCGAAATTACCGGCCACACCGACACCGAAGGCGGCACGGATTTTAATCAACGGTTGAGCCAGGAGCGCGCCGACCGTGTGCTGAACGCGCTGGTGAGCAGCGGGATTGACCGTCAACACTTGCACGCCGTCGGGTTAGCGACCAAAGTTCCTTTGCGCGCCGAACAATCGGCGGAAGACAAACAACTCAATCGCCGCGCGTCCGTCCAAGTCGCGTGGCAGAATTGAGTGCATCACGCGGAACAGGCCTGGCCCTGTTTCCCCAAGGCTGACCCCAGCAGCGGTATTTATGTTACACAAGAAGAAAGTCTGTTTACTTGGCGCCTTTGCCGTCGGCAAGACCAGTCTGGTGCGGCGTTATGTCGAGGCCATTTACTCCGACAAATACCTGACCACGGTCGGCGTCGAAATCAAAAAGCGCACCGTCCAGGTCGGCGAACACGAAGTTTATCTGGTGATCTGGGATTTGGCCGGTGAAGACGAATTCCAGAAAGTGCAGTTGAGTTATCTGCGCGGAGCTTCCGGCTATTTGCTGGTGGCCGACGGCACGCGGCGCACGACGCTCGACACCGCCAAGGTCTTGCAACAACGCGTCAACGACAGCGTCGGCCCGGTGCCCTTCATTCTGCTGGTCAATAAAACCGACTTGCACAGCGAATGGGAAATTGACGAGGCCGCGCTGGCCGAGTTTAGCGCCGCCGGCTGGCACATCGTCAAAACCAGCGCGAAAAGCGGTGACAACGTCGAGGCCGCGTTTCAAACATTGGCTGAGTTGACGTTGACCAAGTGAACAAGGCTTTTCATTTTGTAACTACTGCATCATTTCATCTGATTGCTATGCTTGAACTGCCCTCCCGCATCCAGCAACACTTGCATGCGTTGATCGCCGAAAACCGTTCGCCCGCGTTTATCCTGTGTGATGCCGCCGGGAATCTGACGGCTTTTGGCGGCGCGTTGGAAACCTACGGCCTGACGCAGTTGGAACTCGGCGCGCCCGCAGATGAGCAAATCTTCCTGCTCACCGGGCTGCTCCCGCTCGAAAAAGAAGAGTTGCAACCCTGCGTACACACCGAATCGGGCTGCCCAGCGGATTTGCATTTCCTCAAAGCCGAAGAAGGCGATTACGTGTTGTTCCTGGATGCCTCGAAGCAGGAAGAGCAACAGCGGCTGATGCAACAAAAAGGCAATGAACTGAGCCGCAACTATCAACGGCTGACCAAAGAGATTCAGAAGAAAGAAATCCTGCTGCATTGCATCGTGCATGATCTGGCCGGCCCGCTGCTCGGCATCAAAGGCGGCTATGAATTGCTCGCCAACGAGAACATCTCGCCCCAGGGCAAAAAGTTTTTAGAGATTGGTCTGCGCCAGGCCGACAAGCAGGAAAAGCTGATCAAGGACATCCTGCACGCCTTTGCCGCTGAGGTCGAAGCGCTCGACTCCTTCACCATTGACCCGGCCAGCGCGCCCGACGTCGCCCAAGTCATCAAAGACGTCGTCGAAGCGCTGCAACCGGCCTTCACGCTGCATCACGTCAAATTGCAAATCGCGCCCGGCCTGGAGTTCGCCCGCAACTGGAAAGTCGTCGGCGAAAAATCCCGGCTGGAACGCATCATCTCCAACCTGACCGAAAACGCGCTGCGCCACAGCCCGCCCGACACCACCGTCACCGTCGGCTGTTACGCCGACGAACACGACCAAATCCTAATCGCCATTGACGACGAAGGCCCCGGCATCCCGCCCGAAGTCGCACCCACCCTCTTCCAAAAGTTTTCCCAAGGGAAAAAAGGCAAAGGCAAAGTCGGCCTGGGACTCTATTTCTGCCGCATCACCGTCGAACAATGGGGCGGCCTCATCGGCCACGCACCACGTGAAGGCCAAGGCTCACGCTTTTGGTTTCGTTTGCCACGGCCAAAAGCAATTTGAAATTGATAGAACGCACGAGCAAAGAGCCGAGAGTGCTAGACCGGGTTTCATTTCAGTGTACTGGAAAAGTCGTATCTAGGGACGGTACCGCGCGCGTCAGCAAGCGGGGCCTGCACACCATCGCCAATCCGCCTCACTTGACGTGCCGCTTGCTGACGCGCGCGGTACTGTCCCGGCGTATTGTTCCCGTATACGCAATGGCAAGCCGCTCTAAAGCTTGAGCTTCATGCACTTTCCCTTCACCACCCCAATCCGGCCATTTGCCCCGTCCCAAGATAGTGTTATGATGCCCGCGTATTCCCACTAGATAAAGTGCTTTAAGCAACCGCGGCAATCGCTCACCGCGTTTCTTATTGAATGACGTTTGGCATGCGTGTTGTATTGACCATTGCCGGTTTCGATCCGTCCGCTGGGGCGGGGACGCTGGCCGACATTAAAACATTGGCAGCCTTCGGTTGTTTTGGCGTCGCGGCGGTTACTTCGTTGACCGCGCAAAATACGCAGGCCGTGTATGGCGCTTATCATCAACCGGCAACGGTGGTGCGCGCGCAACTCGCGCCGCTGTTAGAGGACTTTGACATCGCGGCGGTCAAACTGGGCATGCTGCCCAATCGCGCGATCATTGAAACCGTCGCAGAGATCATCACCGCGCATAAGCTCCCAAACATCGTGCTCGATCCGGTGATCCGTTCGACCAGCGGCTACGATTTGATTGACGACGCGGCGCTCACGGCATTGGTTAAATACCTGCTGCCGCTGGCCGACATCATCACGCCCAATCTGCCCGAAGCAGAACGGCTGACGGGCCTCCCGGTAAAGGATGTAGCGGGGATGCGGCAAGCGGCGAAATATCTGCGCGACAAATCCGCAATCCGCAATCCGCAATCCGCAATTCTGATCAAGGGCGGTCATTTGCCGGATGAGGCGACTGATCTGTTTGATGATGGGCAAACTACACACTTGCTCTATGCGCCTAAAATCTCCACACGCAACACGCACGGCACGGGTTGCACACTTTCGTCCGCCATCGCGGCAGGCTTGGCGTTAGGGGCTGAAATGCCGCAGGCGGTGCAACGCGCCAAAGAGTATGTGAGCGCCGCGCTGCGTAGCGCGCCCGACTTAGGCCACGGCGCTGGCCCCTTGAATCACTGGTTTTCGTTTGAGCAAGGCTGATCCCCTGGCTTGTTCACTTTGTTCCTGTATGAGCAATTCTCTGAGTCCAGCAGTCTCCACACCCGCCCCGTTGACCGAGCCTGAACTCGTTGTCCGCCAATCCAGCGAAGAGTTCGCGCCTTTTGACCCGCAACGCATCACGGATGCGCTCGTCCGCGAAACCCGGATTGCGCCCGAATTGGCGCAGCAAATCAGCCTGGAAATTCAAGAACAACTCCACCGCTCCGGCATGCGCGCGTTGACCGCGCCGTTGATTCGCTGTCTGGTGGACGCCAAGCTGCTCGAATACGGCCAGACCGCCGCCTATCGTTTGCACACGCGGCTGGGCGTGCCGCTGTATGACGTAGATCGCGCCATCCAAGCCGCCCCGCGCGAAACCGAAACGGCCTTGCACGGCCCCGATGGCACGAGCCTCGCGCTGGCCGCAGAGATCAAACGCGAATACGCCATGCTGGCGGTCTTTTCTGAAACGGTCGCCAACGCGCATCTGGCGGGTGATTTGCACATCGAAAACCTGGGCGAGATAGATCGCCCGACGACGATGATCGGTTCGCTCGATTTCATCAAACGGTATGGCGTGCGCTTGCCCGGCGGGTTTGCCGGTTCGCGTCCGGCGCGGCGACCCGAAGTGTTGGCCGCGCATCTGGTCAAACATACGGCGGCGTTGCACGGCTATTTCAGCGAAGCGCTCGCCTGGGATTCGGTCAACTTTGCGATTGCGCCGCTGCTGGTGGGTCTCAATCAACGCGAGATGAAACAGATCGCGCAGGTGCTGTTGTTTGAATTGTCGGCCCCAGCCGTGGCGCGCGGCGGCCAGTTGGTGCATTGCGATCTGCATCTGGACTGGGATTGCCCGCCCTATTTGCAAGACGCCCCAGTCGTGGGCGCGGGCGGCGAAAAACAACTGGCGACCTATGGTCAGCACGTCGCCGTCGCGCGCGATTTTCTCAAAGCGTTTTTTGAAGTTTATCTGGAAGGCGATGGCCAGGGGCTGCCCTTCACCGGCCCGCGCCCAGTGTTACATGTCACCGAGGATTTGCTGGCCACCCCCGGCCAGCGCGGCGTGTTGGAATTGATTATGCGCGCCGCCACCGAACGCGGCGGCGTCTTGCTGGTCTTTGATCGCCCGTTGAATTCGGCGGCGGAAGCGGCTGTCGCCAAAGCTGAAGCGGCGTCGCAGTCCTTTACCGCGCGCTATGGCGTCAACGCCAGCAAGCTGCAACGCGCGCCCGAAAGCTGGCAATGGCGCGCCGCGCTGTTTTCTGCGGTCGCCATCAATCTGCCACGGCTGGCCTATCGCGCGGCGGGCAGCGAAGCGCGCTGCTTTGCCTTGCTCAGCGATTTGCTGGAATTGGCCGCCCAGGCTTCGCTGGAAAAGCGCGTCTTTCTGGAAAAGCTGTTGGCGCGCGGCGAAGCAGGCGCGCTGTCGTTGCTGGCCATGCGGCAGGATAACGAACAGTTTCTGCCGCTCGGCTGGACGGCGCACGCCCTCTGTCCAGTGGGTCTGGCTGAACTGACACAAGGCCTCACCGGCAAGGCCCTGGGTGCTGACGCCAGCGCCAATGAATTTGCCGCGCGCATTGCCGCGCACTTGCACCAGGAAGCCGAACGGCTCTCGCTCAAACACAAAGTCCGCTTCCATATCGCCGAATCGCACGACCTGAGCGCCCCGCATCGTTTCGCGCGGCTCGACCTGCGCCACTATGACGGCGCGGTCTTTCAAGCGCTGAGTTTGGAATCTGCCGCCGAAGAAGAGGTCTTTTACACCAACGCGCTCAAGCTGCCGATTCAGCATCGGCTGAATTTGCTGGAACGGTTGAAGCTGGAGGGAGATTTGCAGGCGGGCAATATCTGGGGCGGCGCTTCGGCCTTGTGGCTGGGCGAAAGCGTGCCGACGCTCGAACGGTTATTGGCGCTGCTGCTGCTGGTGTTTCATCAAACGCAACTGCCGGCGTTAGCGCTGGCGCCTGAATTTACGATCTGTCTGGCCTGTCTGAACGCGACGCGCGGGCCAAGCACGACTTGCCCGCAATGTGGCTCAGCCCGGCTCGACAACCTCGCGTTAGCCGCCAATCGCTATAGCTATGTTTCAACCTGGCCGCGCTGGATGCAGCGCAAATTGCAGATGCGGCGGCGCGATGAAATCTAGCTTTCAAGCTGAAGAGAATCTGCCGCAGATATACGCAGGCAACCGCAGATAACTGAAAGTCTGTGCGTAATTCCGACCTTGTGTTTACAAGGGGTTTAGCGCCAGCTGCGCGGCCTGTTTATAGTTGCGGTGAGCAGCGCTTCCCAAGCTCCAGCGGAGCGACATCTGACACATGCCGCTCCGCTGGAGCTGGCGCGCAATCATCACGCGGCTTCTATAAACATTTGGCTCCGCTGGAGCCGGATTCGGTGCTTTCTGAATTACGCACACTCTTCAGGTAACTGAAAGTCTGCCAAATTTGATCTGCGTTTTTCAGCGTTTATCTGCGGCTCAATTCCCGCTCAACACCCGCACCGTCATGTCACGCCGTGCCTGATTGCCAAAATAGTCTTCCGCGAAAACACGCACCATGTATGTGCCCGCCGCCAATTGTCCGGTCTCCCAAAACTCTGCGCGTGCCAGGCCGTCGCGCACTACATTGGTAACGATGTAAACAAAGATCGTCTGTCCCGTGTAGCCGGATTGGCTGCCCTCCGCATACGCCAACGCGACACCGTTGGCAGCATCCGGCAAGCGTTCAAAGATCAAGTTGTAATGCGGCTGTGCAAACCCGCGCGCCGCCGTGCCGTCGGCATTGAAGACCTGATAACCCAACCTGTACAGCCCCAACCGCCGCTGGCGCGCATTGCCATCGGCCTGATCGTAAGCTTGCACGAGGATGCGCACGCGGCCTTGCACTGTGAGCGGTTCAGCCGGTGGTGGCGACGCTTTCCGCTTGGCGGCGGCGGTTGCCGGAGCAGGCCAATCAAGCCGCGCGCCCGTTTCGGTCAACAGGCTGACGCGCTCAATCGTTGGCGCAACCGTATCGCTGAGGCCGGGCAGTTGCAGCGCGGCCAGCGCGTTGACCTCGCTGCTGGCAGGCCCGGCAATCAGGTGCACATGATTCAAACGATTGAGCGTGCCCAGCGCCGCGCCTTCATTGATGCGTGTTCCCCGTCGGATGCGCAATCCGGTCAGTTGCCCTTGCACATCGCGGCGAAAGAGAAAGCCCTGATTCTCAATGTCAAAAAACGGCGCATCGTTTTGATCGCGCCCCAGCCGCAAATGAATGTAACCCAGTAACGGCAGCCGCAAACGTTCGCGCGTTGTATTGAAACCTTCGACCGCCAATGGTCGCGTGACGCGTTCGCCGTGCAAGGCATAGACCGTCTCGCCATACGCGCCAGGAATGTCCAACCCGTTGTGAAACCAGGCGTCGCCTTCTGCCGAACGTTCGCCACGTATTTCGCCGAAGGTGCCCGCGATTTCGCGCCGCGCTTCGGGTGGTTGATAGGGCCAACGCGCAGGCACACGCCGCCGCACCTCGGCGGCCTTGACCAACGCTTCTTCCGGTTTCGCCGTGCGGCCCAACGTCACACCCGCTGGGATGAACGCCCGCAAAAAGCCATTGCCGTTATCGGCAACGAACGGCACGTCAGCGCGCGTAAACGCCAAGCCCAGCGGACGATTTAGCCGCGCCTCACGCAATGCGCCATCCACCAAACCAACTGGATAGCCGCCCGCAATCGTGCTGACCGCCGGTTGCTCTCCAAACGTCAACAAGCGCAGCGTCGAGCTAGCCGCATCCGCAATCGCCAGCGCCCCATCGCGCCGCCACGCCAACGCCACCGGTTCGGCAAAGCCCGCATTCAACGGCGCGCCATCACGCATATCCCATTCGCCCGTTCCCGCCAACGTTGTCACCGTGCCATCCAGCGTCACGCGGCGAATGCGATGATTGCCCGTATCGGCCACGATGAGCGCTCCGTCACGTGCCACGACCAATCCGCACGGCGTATCGAACAAAGCGCCAAGCCCTGCGCCATCGCGATAGCCGGGTTCATTGCCACCCGCCAACGTGCGCATTTGGCCTGCGGCATCAATCACGCAAATGCGGTCGTTGTAGGTATCCGCCACAAAGATCATCCCGGCAGGCGCAACCGCAACACCAATGGGGCCATTGAGCCGCGCGGCATTGGCTGGGCCTTCGCCGCGCCCGCTCACATTTGGCTGGCCCGCGATGGTCGTGACGCTGCCATCGGCAACGTTGACACGCACAATCGTCTGCGCCCCCGTGTTGGCGACGATCAACGAACCATCGGGCGCGACCGCCAGCGCCGAAGGCATATCCAGCTTTTCCGTGACCAGCGCCAGGCGTCCGTCGCTTCCCACCCGATAAATGCGCCCGCCCAAACCATCGGTCACATACACTTCGTCGTCATCGCCCACCGCCACGCCAAACGGATCGGCCAACGCATTGGCCGTCAGTTGCGGCCCCGCGCCCGCGACGGTGACGGCATTGACCAACAGCCTGATCGGACGCACGCGCAGCCACCATTGCCAAGCCAGCCAGCCAGCGGCGCAGGTCAACAGCGTCAGCCCAGCGATTGCCAGCCATTGTTTTGGTGAAAGGTCTTGTGTGAAGGCGTGTGCTTTGGAGGAGTTCATCGGGAGCCAGTTTAGCGGCCAGCTACAAACGAGGCAAAATTATCGAGACGTAGGGCGTCGGTCGCCCCACCCTGGGTACGCGGCGCTTCCAGCGTGCAGGCGTGGCCCGGAACGGGCTGATGCCAGGGGAAAACCCTCCGGTATGATCGCGTCCTTGTCATTACCCACATTTTTTGATTTGGCTCGAAGCCAGAATTTTCGAGGTTTCTTTGAGAAAAGTGGCGCCTCTCTTGGCTCCGTAGGAGCCGGATATTTATAGCTCGGGCGGTTCGTTGTTTCCCAAGCTCCAGAGGAGCGACATTTGACAGATGTCGCTCCGCTGGAGCTTGGGGGTGATTTTGGCCTGAATGCTATAAACACCCCGCCCCGCTGGGGCGAAGAGCAGGAGCCGTCCCTGAAATCAAAGACCAGGAAACTGGAAAAATGTGGGTAATGACAAGGATCGCGTCTTCTGCCACGTCTGCACGCTGGAAGCGCTGCGTACCCAGGGGCACCCAAATTGGCTGGCTGAAATTGGCCCGCAATTGGCTGTTTACGTTCTCAACTTGTTGACTAAAATGGCACGCACTACTGGGCCAATTGTAGAAAGGATGCGAACGATGATTTTCGAACTCGACCGGCAGAGCCATACGCCGCTGTATACGCAGATCGCGGCGCAGATGCGCCAGATGATACGGCACGGCGCGCTCAACATTGGCGACCGCTTGCCGCCCAACCGCGAACTGGCGCAAACGCTCGGCGTCAATCGCAGCACTGTGGCGACGGCTTATGACGAATTGCTGGCGGACGGTTTGATTGCCGCGCGCGTGGGCAGCGGGACATACGTGGCGGCTGTCCCCATCACGTCCTTGCGCGCGCAGCCGGAAACCGTTGCGCCAGCGCCACCACGCCTGGCCCCGCTTAATTGGGAAGCCGTCTTGCCGGAACTCAAGGTGAACGAATTTCTGGCGAGCCGCGAAGCGTTGCGCCGCAAAGACAGCCTGGTCTTCACCCACGCGCTGCCCGCCGCCGAATTGTTCCCGCTGGACGAATTCCGCCGCTCGGTCGAACGTGTGTTGCGCCGCGACGGGCGCGCGCTGTTGCAATACGGCGCGAGCGGCGGCTACGAAGCTTTGCAGCAATATCTGCAACAGCAAATGGCGCTGGTGGGCATCCGCGCGGAACCGGATGAAATGTTGCTGACCAGCGGTTGTCAGCAGGCGCTGGATTTGTTGCGGCAAACGCTGTTGCAACCGGGCGATGAGGTCATCGTCGAGAATCCGACCTATCCCGGCGCGCTCAGCCTGTTTTGCCAGCCGCAGTACAAGTGCATTGGTGTGCCGGTTGACGCGCAAGGGCTGAACCTCAACGCGCTGGAAGAAGTCTTGCAACGGCGCAGGCCGAAGCTGATTTATGTGGTGCCGACCTTTCACAACCCGACCGGTGTAACGATGGATTTGGCGGCGCGGCGGCGTTTGCTGGAACTGGCGGCGCAATACCGCGTGCCGCTTGTCGAAGATGAAATTTACCGCGACCTGCGGTACGAGGGCGCGGCGCTGCCCTCGTTAAAGGCGCTCGATCAATACGGCGTAGTGATTTATCTCAACAGTTTCTCGAAAGTCTCGTTCCCAGGCTTGCGTGTGGGTTGGGTCGTCGCGCCCCGGCTGTTGATCGAGCATTTGCAGTCCCTGCGACAACGCACCGATATGCACGGCAACCTTTTGTCCCAAGCGGCGCTGGCTGATTTCGCGCGACAGGGGTTATTGAACAAACACTTGCAACGGTGCCGCCGCAATTATGTGCAACGGCGCGATGCATTGCTGACGTCTTTGGGCAAACACCTGCCAACCGATTCCACCTGGACGCAACCAGAAGGCGGGCTGGCCGTATGGGTGCGCCTGCCCGAAGGCGTCAATGCCGAAATGCTGCTGGCCCAGGCGCAATTGCAAAACATCTATTTCACACCGGGCACACGCTTTTATGCGTGTGGCGCGCGCACCAACACGCTGCGGCTGTCCTTCACAATGGTGACGGCGGCTCAAATCGAAGAAGGCGTTAAACGTTTAGGCAAGCTGATTGAAGTCCAGTTAAAAACTATGTCACCGGCACACACGACTAAAAGTTTAATGGCGCGCAAGGCGCTGGTGTGAAGCAGCGTTGTACAGCAGGCTGCCAGCCTGCTGTTGCCTAGCGCATACAGCAACATCACATCCATTACGTCACTCATCACGCAACAGCAGGCTGGCAGCCTGCTGTACGATACAAACAGGTAACACTATGAGCGATCTATCCAACACCGTTGCAACTGGCTTTAGCGCTTCGTTTCAGGAGTTTGCCAAGCGCGTTCACACACTGGCCGAGCCATTGAGTGAAGAACAGTTTTGGCGCAAGCCGTATCCGTATGGCAACAGCTTCGGACATCTGGTGCTGCATCTGACCGGCAATTTGAGCTACTACATCGGCGCGCAAATCGCGGGCACCGGTTATGTGCGCGACCGTGACCGCGAATTCACCGACAGCCAGCCGCTGTCGAAGGCCGAAGCCCTGCGCCGCTTTGACGAGACCATTGACATGGTCGTGCGCACGTTGGCCGCGCAAACCGCTGCATCGTGGTCACAGGCATACGAAGCCGTCGGCGCGGCGATGTGCCCAAATCGGTTCAGCATTGTTGCGCGCTGTTCGGCGCACCTGTTTCATCACATCGGGCAGATGATTTATCTGACAAAAGAATTCGCCAAAGAGAGCTAACAAGGAAGAGACAGGCTTATGAAAATCGCGCTGGTGATCTTCGATCAATTCACCGACCTGGATTTGTTTTTGATGTGGGACTTATTCAACCGCGTGCGGCTGCCCGCTTGGCAGGTCAGCATCGTGGGCGAGCGGCCAGAGCACATTTCCACCACCGGCATGACCGTGCAAACGCACGAACGGATTGAAGCCGCCAATACGGCGGACGTGGTCTTGTTCGTCAGCGGTCAAGGCACGCGCGCCAAGATGAACGACTCGGAATGGTGCGCGCGCTTTCAGCTTGATCCGCAGCGGCAGATGATCGGTTCCATCTGTTCGGGTTCATTGTTGCTGGCCGCGCTGGGCTTGCTGGCCGGTCAAACGGCGACGACCTATCCGACTTCCAAACAAGCGTTGGAACGCTTTGGCGTGACGGTCGAAGAAAAGCCGTTTGTGCAACACGGCAACGTCGCCACGGCGGGCGGCTGCCTGGCCGCGCAATATCTCGTCGGTTGGGTGATCGAAGCGAAGGCCAGCCGCGCATGGAAAGAGTTGGTCTTGAAATCCATTCAGCCGGTCGGTGAGGGCTTGCGCTTTGCCGACGCGGAACAACTAGGCAAGCTGTACGCCCCGGTCTCAAGGTCCAATGCCGCCTAAAGTTCAGAGTTCACGCTTCAGCGTGTCTGTCACGCTTCAGACACGCTGAAGCGTGAACTCTGAACAACGCCTTCGATTCTTAATGTAAAGCCAATGACGCAAAGGGTGAGATCAGAAGCATCAGGGAACAAGAGTCAACGATGGACTATCAAGATTTGCTGAAACGGACGACGGAACTTGCGCTCGATTATCTGGCGACGTTGCCGGAACGCCCCGTCGGACGCCCCGTCAGTTATGCCGAACTGTTGGAAGCACTGGGCGGCGCATTGCCCGCTGAGGGCGCAGATGCGCGCGCGGTGATTGAACAGTTCGCGGCGGCGGCGACTCCGGGGTTGGTTGCGACGCCCGGGCCGCGTTATTTCGGCTTCGTCATTGGCGGAGCACATCCCGCCAGCCTGGCGGCGGAGTGGCTTGCGGCGGCGTGGGATCAGAATGCGTTCTCGTATGTGCTTTCACCTGCGGCAGCGGTTGTCGAAGAGGTCGTGCGCACTTGGCTGGTTGACTTGTTCGGCTTGTCGCCTGAAATGAGCCTGGGTTTTACCACCGGCGGCACGATGGCGAATTTCACCGCATTGGCGGCGGCGCGGCACGCGCTGTTGCGTGACGCAGGCTGGCATGTCGAAGAGCAAGGATTGTTTGGCGCGCCGAGCATCACCGTCGTGACCAGCGCTGAATCGCACGTCTCGATCTTTGCCGCCTTACAGATGCTCGGGCTGGGCCGCGAACGTGTGTCGCGGGTGGTGACGGATGAACAAGGACGGATGCGTCCGGCGGAACTCGCGGCAGTGCTGGCGCAAGTCACGACGCCTGTTTTGGTTTGCGCGCAGGCCGGCAACGTCAACCCGGGCGCGTTTGATCCGTTGCCCGAAATCGTCCCGCTGGTGCGCGCGCGTAAAGGCTGGCTGCACGTGGATGGCGCGTTCGGGTTGTGGGCGGCAGCCGCGCCGGGCCTGCGTCATCTGACCGAAGGGATCGAATTGGCTGACTCGCTCAGCGTGGATTGCCACAAGTGGTTGAATGTCCCTTACGATTCCGGGCTGGTGTTTGTCCGCGACCGCGCGGCGCATCACGAAGCGATGACCCTGAGCGCGCCTTATTACGCCCTGAGCACAGAGGTCGCGCGTGACAATCACAATTTCGTGCCGGAGGCTTCGCGGCGCGCGCGCGGCTTTGCGATTTATGCAGCGTTGCGGGCGCTGGGCCGGAATGGCGTGGCCGAATTGGTTGACCGCTGCTGCCGTTTGGCGCGCCGCATGGCCGAGCGCCTGGCGCAAGACTCAAGCGTGCAAATCCTCAACGATGTCGTGCTCAACCAAGTGCTGGTGCGTTTCTTGCCAAACGCGGGCGGCGATGCCGATGCCTTTACCGCAGCGGTAATTCAACGCATTCAGGCAGACGGAACCTGCTGGGCGGGCGGCACCACCTGGCATGGCCTGCACGCCATGCGGATCGCCGTCTCGAATTGGTCAACGACGGAAAACGATATTGATCGTTCCGCCGAAGCGATGCTCAAGTGTGTGAGGGCAGCGGGAGGAATCGCATGAAAACGGTCGGCATCATCGGCGGCATCGCGCCGGAATCCACCATCGCGTATTACCGCGCGATCATTGCTGCCTATCGCGCACAGCAACCGGACGGCAATTATCCCGCGCTGCTGCTCAACAGCATCAATCTGAAAAACCTGTTGGAGTTGGTGGGCGCGAATCAACGCGCGGAGTTAGTCGCCTATCTGGTGGACGAGTTGCACAAGCTGGCGCGCGCGGGCGCTGATTTCGCCGTGCTGGCGTCCAATACGCCGCATTTGGTCTTTGACGAATTACAGCGCGTTTCCCCGCTGCCCTTGCTCAGCATTGTGGAGGCGACGCGTGACGTGGCGCAGCGGCTGGGCTTGCAACGCGTGGGTTTGTTCGGCACGCGCTTCACCATGCAAGGCGGCTTTTACCAAGAGATTTTTGGCCGCGCGGGAATTGACATCGTCTTGCCTGATGCCGCTGAGCAAGCCTACATCCACGAAAAATATCTGGGCGAATTGGCCCAGGCAGTGCTCTTGCCGGAAACGCGCGCGGGGTTGTTGGCGATTGCGGACAGGCTACGCGCACAGCAAGGCATCGAAGCATTGATTCTGGGCGGGACGGAATTGCCTTTGATCTTGACTGAGGCGGCGCATGAAGGGCTGCCGTTTTTAGATACGACCAACATCCATGTGGCGCGCATCGTCGCGCAGATGTTGTCATAACGCAGCGAACGAGAGTTCGGAATCTAAATTCGATAAGGAGAATCGGTATGCAAAAGAGCATTCAACATTGCCTGCTGGGCTTCGCTTTCCTGCTGGCGCTCACCGCCGTCGAAACGCGCGCCCAAACCACCGCTGACCGCGAGGCGATCAAGCAAACGGCGCTCGATTACATCGAAGGCTACTATGACGGGAATGCCGAGCGCATGGAGCGCAGCCTGCATCCCGATTTGGCCAAGCGCATTGTCCGCGCCGATCCAAGCAGCGGCAAAAACCGGCTTGAGAACATGACTGCCGCACGGCTGGTGCAGGTCACGCAGATGCGCAAGGACAAGCCCACCCCAAAGGAGAAGCAGCAAAAGGATGTGACCATCCTCGACCTGTACGAGAACTCTGCCAGCGTCAAAATTGTCGCGGCGGACTGGATTGATTATCTGCACGTCTCAAAATTCGATGGGCGCTGGGTGATCGTCAATGTCCTGTGGGAAATGAAACCCGTTAAAAAGTGAGGAACCAAGTGGAAAGACCGATTTATATTGTGGACGCTTTTACGAGCGAAGCGTTCAAAGGCAATCCGGCGGCGGTGTGTCCGCTCGACACCGCGCAACCGGTGGAATGGATGCAGCAAGTCGCCGCTGAGATGAACTTGTCAGAGACGGCCTTTCTCGTCCCGCGTGAAGCTGGCGACGGCTTCGAGCTGCGCTGGTTCACGCCCGCCATCGAAGTGCCGTTGTGCGGGCACGCCACGCTCGCCAGCGCGCATACGCTGTGGGAAACGGGCCGTCTGGCGGCAAATGCCGAAGCGCGCTTTCACACGCTGAGCGGCTGGTTGAGCGCCCGCCAAACGGCGCAAGGCATCGAGATGGATTTCCCGGCGATGCGGCTGGAAGAAATCGCCGCGCCGCCCGGCGTGGCGGAAGCGTTGCGCGCGACGCCGCACAGCGTTTGGCTGGTACGCGACCAACGCGATTTAGAAAAGAACTACCTGGTCGAACTGGGCGGCGAAGCCGAAGTCCGTGCCCTGCAACCCGATTTCAACTTGATGCGCCAACAGGTGAGCAAAGGCTTGATCGTCACCGCCCAAGCCGAAATGCCGGGCGTAGATTTCGTCTCGCGCTATTTCGCCACCTGGGCCGGCATTGACGAAGACCCCGTGACCGGTTCGGCGCATTGCGCGCTGACGCCGTATTGGGTGAACAAGCTGCGCCGCCATGAACTGTTGGGCTATCAGGCTTCGGCGCGCGGCGGTTACGTGCGCGTCAACCTGGCTGGCGACCGTGTCGTGTTGGGCGGACAGGCTGTCACAGTGGTGCGCGGCAGCCTGTTGAGTTGAGTTGTGGAGCGAATTGCCCGTTTGCAGCAGAAGGCTTATTTCTAAAGAGTTTTACGGTCGGCAATCGGTAGGAATTAGATCGGTTTTCACATCGGTGTATGGGAAAAGTCGCGCAGCGGGACAGTACCGCGCGCGTGAGCAAGCGGCGCGTCAAGCTTACGCCATTGGCTGAGTCGCCCAGGCGCCGCTTGCTTACGCGCGCGGTACTGTCCCGGCACAACGCGCTCCCGTAAACGCAATTGCAAACCGCTCTAAATGAAAGCCAAACAAGAAACCGCAAAATGAATCTTGATCATCTTAAAAAATTGCACGACACCGTTGGACTTCTTCGGCAACGGGATGATGTGTTAGGAGTGATTCGAGGATTGAAAGAAAGCCTCAACCAGGCTCAGGAGGCCTTCGTTTGGTCATCGCTAAACTTAACCTCGCTACGAGGCGTGTTACCCGAACACATCAAATCAGGCTGGATCTTTGTACTAAAACCGGATGTCGGCTCAGGGTGTCATTATCATCCGAATAGCGTCCAACACATGGTGATGCTCGAAGGAATGGGGAAATCGAAGGTGGCAGGAGTTACGAAAAGGATGATTCCGTTTGGGTCGCCGGATTTTTCACTGGATGAGAGTTGGCATGTAATAGGCGCGGGCTTGCCACACGAATTCTTCCCGGAAGAAAGCGCGATGGTTGTCATCTCATTTCATACCTGTGAAGCGCATGAGTTGGAAGAAGTTGATTGCCAATCAGCCAAGCGCCGTTTATACGAGGGATAACCGACCCTTGGCTCTCAGTACTCGCCTGGACGATACCCGCATTCTTACGCACAAGCACCATGCAAAACGAATGGCAACGTGGCGCATACACCGTCAGCACTGATGCTGCGCGCTTGGATGTAAATCTGATCTACGACTTTCTCAGCACACACGCGTATTGGGCCAAAGGGCGCACGCGCGCGGCGGTCGAGCGTTGCATCGCGCATTCGCTCGCGTTCGGCCTTTACCGGCAAGCGCAACAAATCGGCTTTGCCCGCGTCGTTACCGATTACGCAACCTTCGCCTATCTGGCCGATGTCTTCGTGCTGGAAGCAGAACGCGGGCGTGGCCTGGGCAAATGGCTGCTCGCCACCATCGTCGCACACCCGGAATTGCAAGGCTTGCGTCGTTGGTTGCTGGCGACACGCGACGCGCACGGACTCTATCAACAAGCCGGTTTTACGCCGCTCGCGCAACCCGACCGCTGGATGGAACGCTTCCACGAGCCCGTCTAGCCGACCTAAAACGCCTGTGTTATCCTCTCGCGCCGTATGAACGAACCCAACGAATTGCTCATCAGACCAGCGGTCGCTGCGGATGTGGAAACGCTGCTCGCCGTGGCCACGCGCACTTTTTATGACGCATTTGCGGCCACCAATACGCCCGCAAATATGCAGGCGTATATGTCCACTGCCTTCACCCTCGAACAATTCCAGCAAGAGTTGGCCGATCCTGACAGCACTTTTCTGCTCGCCGAACTGGCGGGCAGCGTAGTCGGTTACGCTAAGCTGATTCATAGCGCCGTGCCGGAATGCGTCACCGAACCCAGTGCAATTGAATTGTCACGCATCTACATTGATCAAACCGTCTTGGGCGCGGGCATTGGCCCGGCGTTGTTGCAATATTGTTTTGCCTTGGCGCGCCAGGCCGGTCATCGCGCCATGTTTCTGGGCGTGTGGGAGCACAATCCGCGCGCGCAAGCGTTTTATCGCAAGTGGGGTTTCGAGCGCGTCGGCGAACACCTCTTTCAAATGGGCGACGACCCGCAAACCGATTGGTGGATGATGCGTTTGCTATAGCAATCGGCGACGAACTAACCACGGGGACACAGGGCGCACAGGAGAGCCTTTGAAATCGCTGGTATGGGCGCACGTCTATCTGCTATTCCCATTCGGATTGCCCAGGGTTCCCCGTGTCCCCGTGGTTGATCCCTCCTTCCGAGAATGACTTATGAAAAGCGTCTTCCCGCTCTTGCTCGCGATTACCGGCGGTGTGCTCTATCACCTCGGCCAGAAGTCGGTGCCGCGCAGCGTCAGCCCGTTCGCCGCAATTTTGCTGGCGTATGCGGTTGGCAGTCTGTGTTGCGTGCTGGCGTTGGTGACTTTGCCGCAAGAGCGCCCCTTGCTGGCATCGTTGCTGGCATCGTTGCGCGCGGCGAATGGGGCAGTCGCCTTGATCGGGATTGGCGCGGTCGTCATCGAAATCGGTTTTCTCTTGGCCTATCGTGCCGGTTGGAACATCAGCACTGCCTCGGTATTGACGAATATCTCAGTCGCCTTGATCCTGTTACCCATCGGGGTGTTGCTGTTCAAAGAGCAACTTTCCTGGCGCAATGCAGTCGGCGTCGTGTGCTGTTTGTTGGGGCTGTATCTGTTGTCGCAAAAATAATCCGCTCGCTGCTGAGACTTCGGCTATGAATCAGGCTTACCTCGTCTGGCTCTTGCTGGGCGCAATCTGGGGCTCGACGTGGTTGTTCATCAAGATCGGCCTGCACGACCTGCCGCCGTTCACCTATGCCGGCTTGCGCTTTTTGATCGCCGGCTCATTGCTCTGGGGCATCGCTTTGCTGAAACGCCGCGCGTTGCCCAAACGCAGCGATTGGGCGATGTTGGTGTTCACCGGCACGCTCACCTTTGCGGTGAATTACGGTTTGGTCTTTTGGGGTGAGACGCGCATCTCGTCAGGCTTGGCGGCAGTGTTGCAAGCCATGATTCCAGCCTTTGCGATGTTCTTTGCCCACTGGTTATTGCCGGGCGAGCCGATTACGCCGCGCAAACTCGGCGGCGTCGCGCTGGGGCTGGCGGGCACGGCGTTGATCTTTTATAACCAACTCAGCTTCACGGGCGGCGCGGCGCTGGCCGGCAGCCTGGCGCTATTTTGCAGCACGCTCACAGCATCCTTTTCAGGCGTGCTGGTCAAAAAACACTTTCAACATCTCGCGCCCGAAGTGCTGGCCGCTTCGCAAACCAGTTGCGGCATCGTGCCCTTATTGGCGGCAGGCTGGTTGCTCGAAGGCAATCCGCTCAATATCCAATGGACGCGCGCGGCCCTTGGCTCGCTGTTGTATCTATCGTTGATTGGTTCGGCGCTCGCCTTTTTGTTGTTTTACTGGTTGGTGCAGCAAATGGAAATCACCAAGGTCTTATTGATTTCCCTCGTCACGCCCGTGCTGGCATTGCTGTTGGGCTGGGCGACCTTACACGAAGAATTGTCGTGGCGCGTCCTCTTGGGCAGCGCCGCGATCATCGCCGGTGTCGCGCTCATTTTGGTGCAGCGCAAAACAGTACGGAGAGCGTGAGCGACCTGATCCTCGGCCATTGTGTCATTGGCTGCCAGCAAGCTTTACGCCAAGGCTCAGGTCGCTCACGCTCTCCGTACTGTTTTATCCCGCTATCCCCCTCGTTGTTTATCGCTTTCAAATGGAGAAATCCTTATGCGCATCCGTCTCGCTCTCTTTTTATGCCTGCTTGGCCTGTCAGCCTTTGCCGTCACCGCCCAACAAAACAACACCGAGCAAGTCCGCCCCATCCCACCGCCCGGCATCGCCGTGCCCGCCGCTGACCGCGTTGAATTGGAAACATCCATCGCCGCCTTGGGCCAAGAGATTGAAGCACTGCGTGTTGAACTGAAAAGCAAACCCGCGCTATTGGAACTGCTGCCCGACGTACAGATTTATCACAACGCGGCACGTTACGCGCTGACGTACAACGAATTCTACAAACCCGAAGAGATCAAACTCGCCAAGACGCAATTGCAACAAGGCATGGCGCGCGCCCAAGCCTTGCGCGCGGGCAAACCCGAATGGACGACGCAAACGGGCTTGGTCGTGCGCGGTTACGTTTCAGACATTGACGGCAGCGTGCAGCCTTACGGCTTGGTCATCCCCGCGTCTTATCAACCACCGACGCCGCATCAGTTCCGACTGGACGCCTGGTTTCACGGACGCGGCGAGAATCTGACCGAACTCAACTTCATTGCCGACCGGCAAAAGAATGTAGGCCAATTCGCTCCGCCCAACGCCTTCGTGTTGCATCTTTACGGGCGCTATTGCAACGCCAACAAATTCGCGGGTGAGATAGATTTATTCGAAGCGTTGGCTGCCGTCCGCCAGCATTACCCGATTGACGAAAACCGCATCAGCGTGCGCGGCTTTTCGATGGGCGGCGCGGCGACCTGGCATATCGGCGCGCATTACGCCGGACTCTGGGCCGCCGTCGCGCCCGGCGCAGGTTTCGCCGAGACGCCGAATATGCGAAAGCAAATCCCGCCGACTGGCCGTGGTATTAGCAAAAGCTTTGGCATTGGTACAACGCGACTGATTACGCGCTGAACCTGTACAACACGGCAACGGTGGCCTACAGCGGCGAGATTGATAAACAGAAGCAAGCCGCCGACGTGATGGCGCGCGAACTCAAACGCGAAGGTCTCGAACTCACGCATCTGATCGGCCCACAAACCGAACACAAATATCACCCCGACACCAAGCTCGAACTCGACCGCCGCATTGACAGCATCGTCGCGCGTGGCCGCGACCCGCTGCCGCGCACGATCAAATTCACCACGTGGACGCTGCGTTACAACCAAATGCGCTGGGTGACGGTGGATGCCCTTGCTCAACATTGGGAACAAGCCCGCGTCGAAGCCGAAATCAAAGACGCCACCACCGTGCAGGTCAAAACGCAAAACGTCACTGCCCTAACGCTGACAATGCCGCCCGGCCTCTGCCCGCTCGACCTCGCCCGCAAACCCACTGTTGTGCTGGACGAACAACGGCTCGAAGCCGCGCCAGTTATGTCCGACCATTCATGGACAGCGCATTTCAGCAAACGCAACGGCAAGTGGCTGCCAATTGATAAGCCGGAAGAAGGACTGGCCAAACGCCACGGCTTGCAAGGCCCGATAGACGACGCCTTTCTGAGCAGCTTCGTGATGGTACGCCCGACCGGCAAACCCCAGCACGAACGCATCGGCGCATGGGCGCACAACGAATTGCAGCACGCGCTCACCCAATGGCGCGGCATGTTTCGCGGCGAAGCGCGCATCAAAGACGACACCACCATCACCGACACCGACATTGCCCACAGCAACCTGATCCTCTGGGGCGATCCCGCCAACAACAAACTGCTCGCCCGCATTCTCGACAAACTGCCCATCCGCTGGGACGCGCAAACCCTCAAAATCGGCGACCAAAGCTTCCCCGCCAATCAACACGCGCCAATCTTGATCTATCCCAATCCGCTCAACCCACAACGTTACGTCGTGCTCAACAGCGGCTTCACCTTCCGCGAAGCCGACTACCTGACCAACGCCCGCCAAGTCCCACGCTTGCCCGATTGGGCGGTGGTGGATGTCAGCGTCCCACCCGACCCACGTTTGCCAGGACGGGTTGCGGCGGCGAACTTTTTTGGGGAGCGGTGGGAATGGTTGCCTGTGCAAGCACGTTAGCCGGAAGGCGTAAACCGGGAATAAGGGCATCCGCAGATTGCGCTAAAAGTGCCGAGCCGGTTGCCCGTGGCGGCTGTTGGCCCTTGCTGAAATGAAGACGTTCGCACATTATTTCGGCTCACAGCCACCAGCCATTCACGGTGGCGAACTCTCAAAACCTTGGTGCCCAGGAGAAACCGAAATGACCAGCAAAAAGCGCTTGATCCTCATCGGTCTGTTGTTGAGCGCGTGCCTGATAGCCGTGACAACCGTGATCGCGCAACAACGCCGCAAACCTCGCCCTGCAACCCCGCCATCATCGCCTCCTCCTGCTCAGAGCAAGCCGCAAGATAAGCACTCCGTCGGAGACAAAATTTGTATTGATGTTTGGGGTGACGAGGGTGAGTTTTGCGGCATCATTGAGGAAATTACACCTGAAAGATATAAAGTGCAGATAACGACTGTATATGCAGGTCGTTGCCCCATCTTTCTTTTTCCCAGAAATGAATGCGAAATATTGGGAGCAACTTCTTGTTCCGGCGATAGACGGATTCGTCTTCGGGGATACAAGCAACAAGGTGAGGCCGGTGTCGGTGACTATGTATGGATTCCGAAATACTGTGATGGGTATGGTGCAAAACTCAAAGAGCAGAGAAGAATTGAAGAAGAAAGAAATAGGCTTGAAGCAGAGAGGGCTAGTAGGCTAGAAGCAGAGAGAAGAAGGGCTGAAGAAGAAACAAGAAGGACTGAGGAAGCTAAACTTGAAGCTGAGAAAGTAAGGATTGCGGACTCATTTGCTGCATCGCTAAAAAATTCTACCAACTCTATCGGTATTGAATTTGTTTTGATTGTGCCTGGTGCTGGCAGTAGCAATAACTTAATTCAAAAGCCTGCTAAACCGTTTTATATGGGTAAGCATGAAATAACTCAGAAGCAATGGCGTGAGGTTATGGGCAATAACCCGGCCCATTTCATTGGTGACGATTTACCTGTTGATTCTGTATCATTTAATGAGGCCAAAGAGTTTTGCAAGCAGTTGTCACAGATGACTGGACATGAATACCGGCTGCCCACAGAAAACGAGTGGGAGTATGCTGCTGGAACAACCGGTGCAACCGCTGGCGATCTAAACGCTGTGGCTTGGCATGACGGCAACTCTAGCGGCAAAACACATCCGGTCGGGCAGAAGCGACCGAATGCGTTCGGACTTTTCGATATGTACGGTAATGTGTGGGAATGGTGTGAGGATTCCAGATATAGCTCCAGCACTTGCAGCACTTGCAAACCCGACCGGGTGCAGTGTGGAGGTTCTTGGTACGTCAGTTCAGGGAGCTTTAATTCCACCCTATGCCGCGGTAACAGACCTGACGATCACAACTTTTATAGCGGCTTTCGAGTGGTTGTTTCTGCGAGGATTCAGTAGCCCTTGTCCTTTTGCCAACTTGCCTCGTACACTTTCGCCAGTGTCCGAAGTAAGGAGGAAAGACGATTCTCATCACAATTGATTTGCCTGACGAAGTTTCCCAACGGCTGGAAAGACAGGCGCGGGCGCCGGGGACGACTACGGCTGAAACTGTCGCCCGCTTGATTGAAGAGATTGAGGCCCCACATTTAACTGATGTCGTTCGGCAAATGCGGGTGGAAGGACTCTTTGCCAAACCGCCCGCCATCGTGCCGCCCTTACCGGCTGATTTCCAACCGATTCAAGTGCAAGGCCAGCCGCTGTCGGAAGTCATCATTGAGGAACGCCGCTAATGGGCGTACTTCGACGCTCTGCGGTTCGGCGCTTAACGCAGGGATTTTCCTCACGAGGAGAGATTGAATATGTTGACCACTATCGAAGCTGAAATTGATGTGAATGGAACCGCCACCTTGCTGGAACCGCTCCGGCTAAAGAAAAAAAGCCGGGCGATCGTCACGTTGCTTGAGAGTAACGATGTTGCGCCAAAGCCGCTCAACGAAGAGGAAAACCGCTTGGCTGAAGAACGCTTCGCCCGCTGGATTGGCGCGGCAAACAGCGGCAATCCCAACTCAGCCGACAACGAACAGATTGATGCTGACCTTGCGCGTGAGTACGGGGCGACGCACGAAAACAACGAGAAATGAGTTATTGCTGGCTATCAATCACTCCTTGCCCTTCTTCAACCGCCGCCACAACCACCACGCCGCTAATAACGGCCACGTCAGCGCCACGCCGCCCATCCCTAAAGAACCGTACAGCATCTGCTGCAATTCAGTCATGGCGCGGTCATTGATCAGATACGTCCACGTTGCAGAGGGGCCGCGCAAGCCCGCGTCGTCCAAGTTGATGCCGTCTGGCGTAATCTCGACTGTCACAAACGTCTCGACGATGCGGGTTTCGATCTGTTCGCGCAGTTGGCGGAAGGCGTCGGTGATGTGGTTGCGAAACTCGACCAGCGGGTCTTGGCGTCCGAGGCCGACGAGGTGAACCCATTCACGCAGGTCGTTGACCAGGGCCAGATGTACGGCCCAGGCTTGATCGAGGTGGTACAGGGTGATCTGGCGTTCGGCTTCTTGTAAGGTCGCGGGGCTGACGCGGGTAAGCAGTTCGGCGTAACGTTCGGGCAGATGCGCGGCGCAAAGCTGCAATTCAGCCGTGCCGGTCAGGATGTTCATGCGCCAGTCTTGCAGGGTGCGGCGTTGCGCTTCGACGAGGTGGGAGTAATGCCAGAGGGTTTTGCGAATCTCGAAGTTTTGCCCTTCGACGATGCGTTGGACGCGTTCGACTTCGGCGCGGATGGCTGGGTGTTCGAGCGGTGCGGCCTGGGGCGCAGGCATGAATTTCGGCGGGATCAGCCGCTCAATGCCGAAGCGCACGAGTAAGGTGTCTTCCAGGCTGACGAAAAACCGCGAGGTGCCGGGGTCGCCTTGGCGTCCGGCGCGTCCGCGCAATTGATCGTCAATGCGGCGGCTCTCGTTGCGGTTGGTGCCGATGACGTAAAGGCCACCGGCGGCGACGACGCGGGCGCGGTCTTCTTCGTGCGGGCCGCCCAGGCGGATGTCGGTGCCGCGTCCGGCCATGTTGGTCGAGATGGTGACTGCGCTGGCGGCCCCGGCGCGGGCGATGATGGCGGCTTCGGCTTCGTCGTTTTTGGCGTTGAGCACTTGGCAAGGGGTGGCGGCGGCGGCCAGGCGCGCGGCAAGCAGTTCGGATTCCTTTACGCTTTGAGTGCCGACCAGCACGGGGCGACCGGTTTGATGGGCGTGTCGGATTTCAGCAAACAGCGCCTGATATTTCGCTTCTTTGTGCGTGAAGATCAGATCGGGCTGATCAATGCGCTGGCAAGGGCGATTGGGTGGAATCGGGACGACTTTTAGTTTGTAGAACATTTCCAACTCTTCGGCGGCAGGTTGCGCGGTGGCGGTCATGCCGCTGAGTTTGGGGTAGCGCGCGAGGAAATGTTGCAGCGTGATCGAACCGTAAAGCCGTCCGCCGGGTTGTATCGGCAAACCTTCTTTGGCTTCGAGCGCCGCTTGTAAGCCGTCGGGCCAGCGGCGATTGGCGACAACACGCCCGGTGAATTCGTCCACCAGTTCGAGGCGCTGGTCGCGCACGATGTAATCAATGTCGCGCCGCACCAGCACAAACGCGTGCAAGGCTTGTTGAATTTCGGTCAACAACAATCCATTGTCGGCGCTGTGCAGATTGCCGCATTGCAAGGCGGCTTCGAGCCGTTCAACGCCGCGCTCGGTCAGCGAGACGTTGCGTTTGTTTTCATCCGTTTCCCAATCTTGATCGGCCTGCAATGCGCGCACGGCCTCGGCGATACGATACGGGCTGGTTTCCGAAGCCGGACTCTCGCCCGCAATGACCAGCGGCACGCGCGCTTCGTCAATCAGCAGCGAATCGGCTTCGTCCACGATGGCGTAATGAAACGGGCGGTGTGCAATTTCTTCCGGCGTGCGGCAGAGATACATACGCAAAAAGTCGAAGCCCGCTTCATTGGCCGTGGCGTAAGTCACATCCGCCGCATACGCCGCGCGCCGTTCAGCATTGCTCATGCCCGCTTGAATGGCGGCGACGCGCAGGCCGAAGAATTCATAGACCGGCCCCATCCACGCCGCATCGCGCCGCGCCAAATAATCGTTGAAGGTCAACACGTGCACGCCGCGTCCGCCTAGCGCCTGTAAACAGGCGGGCAAGACCGCCGCCAGCGTTTTGCCTTCGCCGGTTTGCAATTCGACGAGTTTGCCGCGCTGCAAGGCGAGGGCGGCGAGCACTTGTACGTCAAAGGGGCGCATGTTCAGTAAGCGCTGTGCGACTTCACGAGCCAGGGCGAAGGTCTCGATTAGCAATTCGTCAAGCGTTGTGCCTTGTTGGGCGCGTGCTTTCAACGCGGCAGCCTGTGTGCGCAGCTTGTCGTCAGTGGCGTTGGCGAGGCTTGCGCCGTGTTGGTTGATGGCGGCGAGGAGTGGTTGATACAACGCCAAGTCGTCTTCGATAGCGCCGCCACCACGCCAGCGGCGTAAGCGATTGGCCCAGGTTGTTTTGGTGCTCATTGTGATGCTGTTGATGAAACCACGAAGCAACGAAGAAAACGAAGCGAGAGTGCAGCGTTCCGCAAACTTCTTGCGGAACGCTTCGTGCGCTTCGAGGCTGCGTGGTCAGGGTGATGTTCAAGCTGCCAGCAGTCTTCCCGAAACAGGAGTCAGGCATCAGGCATCGGGAGTCAGTGTATGATGCCGGGCGCAGCACCGCGAACGTTGCAAACCAGCAATGATACGCAGCCTGCTTCAATCAGGTTGCGCAGGCAAGTGGTAGAGGCGCGGACGATCAACTTGTTTGGGCGCGGCCAGCATCCATCGCGCTGATTTGCGGCGTAGTCGTAAGCGCAAAATACAACCGCAACTAAGAACAGGAAACGCTGATGAGACAGGATTACAGCCGCACCGCCGAAGGCATGGCCGTGCTGCGCGCCTTGGAACAGCATCAACCGGCGGCACGACGCATACTCAACGATCCCTACGCCAAAGAGTTCATCTTCAATCCGGCCTTTCGCTTCTTGGCCTTGGTGCCCTGGCACGCGCGCGGCGTCTCGTTCGCGCTGCAATTTTGGGCGCCCGGCGGGCAGGAGTTCCTGACGATTCGCGCGCGTCTGGTGGATGAATTGGCCGTTGAACAGGTGGCGCAAGGCATCAACCAAATTGTCTTGCTGGGCGCGGGTTTTGACACGCTGGCGTGGCGGCAGCGCGAGGCATTGCGCCAGGTGACAATTTATGAAGTTGACCATCCGGCCACGCAACGCGCCAAACGCCGCGTCAGCGAACGCATCGGCCAGCCCGGCAATTTGCGTTTTGTGGCGGTGGATTTTGAGCGCGATGATTTTGTCGCCAAGCTGCGCGAAGCCGGCTTCGACGCCACGCGCCCTGCGTTCATCATCTGGGTCGGCGTTTCGTATTACCTGACCGCAAAAGCTGTCGCTGACACGTTGCAGCGCATCGCGACGATCAGTCAGCCGGGGACGAAACTGGTCTGGGATTACATGCTGGCCGAAGTGGTGGACGGCACTTCGCACAACCTGGAAGCGCTCGACAAAGCGCGGCGCGCAGCCCGCCTGGGTGAACCCTGGCTGTTCGGCCTCGAGCCTGCCAAGTTCGGAGAGTACGTGGCGCAATTTGGTTTGAAGCTGCTGCACGATTACGAATCGGCGGAATTGCGCGCGCGGTATTGTCCGCAACGCCAAATGCCGATGAATTATGTGCGGATTGCGGTATGTGAATCAGCCTAGCCCAAAACTGCCATAGTATTTTTTTTGCGTTGAAACTTGCCTTGAGTAGATTTTGGCTTGATGCTATAAACTCTCAGCCAGCAGCAATTAACTGCCGTACTTTTTTGTCCATATAAGGAGTGAGTCTTTTGGTTGAAACAGCCCCAAAGAGTCTGGGATCAATCTACACACCATCTGATTTTGCCAAGTTGCTCACGGACTGGGCCGTGCAAAAGAAACACTATCAAGTTTTAGATGTAGGTGTTGGCGAAGGTGTTTTTACCTTTGCGGCACATCGTCGCCTGATGCAACTAGGTGCCTCTTCTTTTGCCGCACAAAAACAAGTGCATGGAGCCGAGATTGACAGGCCAACATTTGAGAGATTTCTGAGGCTAAGTTCGGAAGCGAAGCTCTCTTTCCCTAACGTTCGCTCTGCCGACTATTTCAAGATAGATTTCCCAATGGTGGGGGCTGTAATCGGAAACCCTCCTTACGTGCGTCGTGCCTGTATTGACGATGTTGAAGACATTCGAGAAGTGATTTTTCAGCAGGCTGGATCGCCGCAGCTAAGCGGCCTTTCGCGATTGGCGGACCTTTATGTTTATTTTCTTTTGCGGGCTGCCACTCAACTAAAGCCGGGAGGCCGGCTAGCGGTCATTACGGCGGACTCTTGGTTGAACGCTCGCTATGGCACTGTGCTGAAAGATTATCTGAAGGAAAACTTCAAGATTGAATGCTTGATGAGTTTTGACCGGCATATCTTTGCCGCAGAAGTGAAACCTGTACTGCTCTTTGCTACGAAAAAAGAGGCTTCGCACCCGAAAACAGAGCCAATTCGCTTTATACGTGTTAAAAATGGACTTCCGGCTTCTCAAGTATTACGTGTTGTTGAGCAGCCACAAATAGGCTTGTCCGACGTGTTCGTTTCTCCGATTAAACATGGCGAGTTGGAAGTCAAAAATCCTTGGGGTATGTATCTGAAAGCCCCCCAACTGTGTGATGAGTTGGCGGCTCACCAACTCATGTCGCCGCTCTCCAAATTAGGCAAGACTGGTATCGGTATTCAGACACTAGCCAAAGAATTTTTTGTCCTTTCGCCAGACCGGGTGCAAGAATTAGGGGTCGAACCTGAATTTCTGGTACCACTCGCCCAATCTTCACGCTACCACAGTACTCCTTGCATCGAGCCTGACAGTAGCCCGCTTAGCTATCTGTTTTACTGTGCGAGAAGCAAAGCTAAGTTGGTAGGAACGTCCGCACTCAGTTACATCAAGCGAGGTGAAAAGGCGGTTGTGCCTGTCCGAGGTAAAGGTAAAACTGTTATTGGTTATCACCTGAAAGAGCGGATCAAACGCGCCTGCCGCCCACGCTGGTATGATCTGCGCTCGTCTTTGGAACAACGCGAACGCGCTGAGATACTGATTCCGCGTTTGATTAACCGAAAGTATCAGGTTGTGTGGAATCGCGCCCGGTTTGTGCATGGTGAACTCTTCATCGGTTTTACACCTCATAGGGAGCAAGGGATTGCACCTGAAGTCTACTTAGCAGTTCTGACCAGTTCTCTGACAGAGTTCTTGCTGCGGGCCACTGCTCAGCTTTATGGTGGCGGTACTTACAATGTCAGTCCTGGCAAAATTGGCGACTTGCCTGTTCCAGACGTGACAAGATTTACTCAATTACAGCGTGAGACCATCAAGGATGCATATCTTACTTACCTGTCGGATAAGCGGCACAACCGAGAACACCTTGATCGCACATTGTTCGACATCTTGGGATTTTCCTCTGACACTAACCAAGGATTGAAAAGTGCTCTTCAAGATTTGATTGCACTTGGGCAATCGCCCAAACGCTCAGTCAAAGCAGAAAGTTGATTGACTGAATCTCGCGGCGTGAGTCATTGCCATGACCAAAACCTTCTCTATTGACGCCCGCACCATCCTAACGCTTGGCCGGGACAGCATCAAAGATCACACTACCGCACTGGTCGAGCTGGTCAAGAACAGCTACGACGCTGATGCCACTAAGGTCGAAGTCGGGATTTTCTCGAATGTGGAAGAACCATACATTCGTGTTGCTGACAACGGCTGTGGGATGACTGAGCAAGAGATTGACACCCGCTGGTTAAGAATTGGCTATTCGGAGAAGGTGGAAGAACGTATCAGTTCGCGCAATCGTCGCCGCACTGGCGAAAAAGGCATCGGGAGAATTTCAGCCGACCGGTTAGGCGCTGTCCTGGAGTTACGGACGCGAGTCGAAAGCGGAGTCTTTGGCCTCAGCGTGGATTGGCGGCATTTCGATGTACGAGGAAAAAATCTAGCTGAAGTGCCGGTTGAGATATTGACCGATTCTGCCCCCCGGTTGCCAAGATCAATAGACGGTAATGATGCACAGACCGGCACAGAATTGATTATTAAAGAGCTTCGGCAGAGTTGGACGAAACCGGAACTTGAAGACCTGCATCGTGAACTCTCGTTGCTCACCTCGCCATTCAAACAGGCAAGCGACTTCCATATCAAGCTCGATAATGACATTGATATTGCGTTGAGCGGGGGAATCAGTTCAAAGATATACGAAACCGCTGTCATAACGCTGGAGGTTTCTTTTAATGGCGAGCAAAGTCTGAAATATCATTTCACCGATCGCATAAACGGCGCCAAAGTCAGAAGACCACAACAGACGATAACTTGGCGAGAATTGATTTATAGGCCAACACAAAAGGACCAAAGGAAGCCAAATTGTGGCCCAGTTTCTATGAAGCTGATGTTTTTTCCTCGTAAGGAAGAGACTATCGAAGGATCAGAATTTAGTCTTTCAGACCTCAGGCAGTTTATGGAGAGTAATGCTGGGGTAAGTGTCTATCGCGATCACATCCGCGTTAAGCCCTATGGGAACCCAAAGGAAGGTGAAGGAGACTGGCTCGGACTTGGTAAACGACTGGCGCGAAACCCTGCCGGGGCTGGTCGAGCGACATTCCGAATTTCACCAAACCAGTTAGTTGGTGCAGTCTTTATTAGCCGCGACCGCAACCACCTCTTGACCGATAGCTCGTCGCGTGAGGGTTTAGTTCACGGCGAGGCATTTAGCGACCTGAAAGCGTTAGCGTTAGGTTGTGTCCAATTACTTGAAACCCATTATCACAAGAGATTTACCGAAGAGAAGGCTACAGCCAGAAAAGGCGTTAGCCCCGCTGAGGAGACACGAGAACTCAAACGCGAACTAAATTTTCTAAAAAAAGACCTGCGCTCAATTGCCCCAATGATGGCGCAAATGTCTGAAGAAGCCGTCGAACGCGTGTTGGAACGTGTCGAATCAGTGACAACGCGAATCCAAGGGACGCAAAAATCGCTTGCTGAACTCCAATCCCAAACGACCATTTACCGGGGACTGGCAACTATTGGAATTGCTGCCACCGTTTTTGGGCATGAAACGCAAACGTCTATTGCCGGTTTTGACGGAGCAGCACATGTCAGTTACGACCTGTTGATGCAAACCCCGCCGCGAATGAGCGACGCCGTCGAACAGTTAGAAGTGGCGTTGGAATATGCTAGTAAAGTTTCGGCTTGGGGTAAATTCGCGCTAGCAAGAATTAAGCGAGAGAAAAGGCGGCGAGCGACTATCAACGTGGAACAGTTGGTCAAAAAGGTCATTGTCGAGTTGCAGCCTAATTTGGATGCGTTGGATATTGAAACCGAGATTGTAGCGCAACCTGTCGAGGCGAAGACCGTCGCGATGGATATTGAAGCTGTGCTAATCAATTTGCTTACGAACGCCTATACCTTTTGCCAGCAAGGTAACGGCCACAGAAGAATCCGCGTTGATGTTGGGCCGAAGGTTGAGGATGGGCAGCAAGGATTTGAGATCGTGGTGGCTGACTCTGGCCCAGGAGTCGCCAAAGAGTTTCGTGATCGAATTTGGACCCCATTGTTCACCACGAAAACTGATGCTGACGGTAATCAGGTTGGGACAGGCCTGGGTTTGGCCATCGTCCAATCTGTCGTGAACGACCTGAAAGGCAGCCGCAAGGTTGATACCGACCCGGATTTGAAAGGGGCGCGAGTTACCGTTTGGTTGCCAAGCCTGTGAGGAAGCTATGCCAGCTATTGGAATTATTGATGACCGCCGAAAACTGCGTCACACATTGGTGCTGAAATTGAGCACTCAACTCCCTCCTGAATGGCAAGGCATTGAAGCTGACCCCCTCCCTGAGTTGAGTGCCTATCCAGGTTGGATCAGTGAGAATGAAATCTCAGCGTTGATTGTGGATGAGCGATTGCACGAGCAAGCCCCAGACAGCCATAGCCATGTCGGTTATAACGGTCACGACCTAGTTGACTTTCTGCGCAAGCGTTATACCTCCTTGCCAATTTTCATTATTACCTCGCACGATGATGACGCCCCTCTTCAACGAAGGTTCAAGGATGTAGAAGGAATCATTGCGCGCGATGAGTTCAATCGGAATGCTCAAAAATATGTGCCGCGAATCACGCGCGCTAGTCAGCAGTATTTTGAAACCGTGCAGAAACAGTTAACAGAATTATCAGCAGTGGCCTCAAAGATTGCTACAGGTAAGGCCACTAAAAAAGACAAGGATAGGGCAAAGGCGCTCCAGATTCATCTTCAGACCCCATTCACTGACCAACCAGTAGACCGAAGTGAATGGCTCGGCAAAATGGAAGATGAGCTAAAGGAACTTGGCCATTTGAAAGAAGAAATTGAGAGTTTTTTGAAAAAGAAGAAAAAGCCATGAAATGGAAACGCATCTCCAAGGAAAATACTCAGCAGCCTGCGAGCGGAACCTACAACGATTGGAAAGAATTCCTTGCCAATGAGGGGTTCAATCAATGTGTTTATTGCGCCATTCACGAAGCGGCTTTTGGCGGGCAGCGAAATTTTCACGTTGAGCATTACAGGCCAAAGTCTAAATTTGCCAGTTTGGTGAATGACATTTTCAACCTCTATTACGCCTGCGCGATCTGTAATGTATTTAAGAGTGATGATTGGCCGAGTGAACCTTGTGCAGATCATTCGTTAATTTTCTATCCCAACCCATCAGAAGTTGATTACGACACCCTGTTTGATATCGATCTCAATACAGGGCTAGTCAGTGGCAAGTTTGTCGTTTCGCGTTATTTGGTGGAGCAACTCCATTTGAATCGAGATCAGCTTGTACTTGAGCGCAGAACTTTTTTCATCTACGAACAGATCGGTCAAATGAGGGAAGCGTTGAGACAGCTAACGAATGAGTTGATGTTGATTGGGGATAGGGAGTCCATTCAATTTCTGGGGCGCATTGTGCATTCAATCGCGACTATTGATCAGCTTAAAGACACGGTGCGGGCCATTCGCCCTTATACATCGGATCAAACCCGATAACAGATTCGCGTTTGGATAAAGAAATTATAGTTCAGGCGCTTTGCCGCCATGGCCGTTGCGGCGCGCGAGACCTTTGACCAGCGCGCGGCGTTCGTAATCTTCGACCAGCTTCAACAAAATGCTGTGCACTTTGCGCAGACGTGCGCCGGTGTCGGTCATTTCCAGCAATTCATGTTTCTCGTCCGCTTCGATTTCCAGATAGGCAGAGACGATGAAAGAAAGGGCTTGGGCTTCGTCTGGTAGGTCGGGCAGTTCTTGCGCGGGGCTTTCGCGCTCTTCTTTCATCTTGCGCCCGGCGACCAGCGTGCGCTCAAACAGGGATTTGACCTGACCGACTTCCCAAGCCAGATCATCAAAGAGCGTCTCATCGTCAAAGAATTCGACGGCGGCCTGTAGGTAAGGCTCGCCTTCGAGATAGCGCAGCACGCGAAAGCGCCGGCCGCCGACGCAAAGAATGTTCGAGCGGCCATCGGGCAATTCCTGCACCACGGCGACTTCGACCAGACAGCCAATGCTGCCCACGGCGGGTTTACCCAAGTCACTTTGCCCCTCTTCCTGGCCCACAATGCCAAAGTTACGATCCGCCTCCAGCGCATCTTTGAGCAATTTGCGATAGCGCGGTTCGAAGACGTGCAACGGTGTGAGCGCGCCGGGGAATTGCACCAACGGCAGCGGGAAGAGCGGAATGACGCGGGTTTCAGCATCCATAATGTTTTGTGGATAGTGGCCGGTGACCAGCGAGCGCGATCAGCAGCGGTCTAAAGTCTGCTGTAACCAACTGCTCCGCACAAGCGAATGACCGTTATCATTGGTGCAGTTTTGTCAGACTGTTTTAGTCGTTCACTTTCAAGACTGCCAAAAACGCCTCTTGCGGAATATCAACTTTGCCGACGCGCTTCATGCGTTTCTTGCCTTCTTTTTGCTTTTCCAGCAGCTTGCGTTTGCGCGAGATGTCGCCGCCATAACACTTGGCCAGCACGTTTTTACCGACGGCCTTGATGGTTTCGCGCGCGATGACACGCGAACCGATGGCGGCCTGGATGGCGACTTCGAACATCTGGCGCGGGATCAATTTGCGCATCTTTTCAACCAGCACGCGGCCACGCGTCTGGGCCGTGTCCTTATGCACGATCAGCGAGAGCGCGTCCACCAATTCGCCCGCCACCAGCACGTCCAGCTTCACCAGGTCGGACTCCCGGAAGCCGGCGAAGTGGTAATCAAGCGAGGCATAGCCGCGCGAGACTGATTTCAGCCGGTCAAAGAAATCGAGCACGATCTCGTTAAGCGGCAGTTCGTAAGTCAGCTTCACGCGCGTGGGCGTGATGTAATCGAAACCCTTCTGAATGCCGCGTTTCTCTTCCAACAGGGCAAGGATATTCCCGAGAAACTCATCGTTGGTCATGATCATCGCTTCGATGATGGGCTCCTCAAATTTGGCGATGTCACCGGAGTTGGGCATCTTCGACGGGTTATCCACTTCCATCACTTCGCCTTTGACGGTCGTGATGCGGTAACGCACGCCCGGCGCGGTGGTGATCAGATCAACGTTGAACTCACGTTCCAACCGCTCCTGCACAATTTCCATGTGCAGCAAGCCCAGGAAGCCACAGCGAAAACCGAAGCCCAGCGCCGCCGAGACTTCCGGTTCAAAGAAGAAAGACGAATCGTTCAGCCGCAGTTTTTCCAGGGCATCGCGCAACTCTACATACTGGTGCGATTCGACCGGATAAAGCCCGGCGAAAACCATCGGCTTGATTTCCTGAAAGCCGGGAAAAGGCTCGGTCGTCGGGCGTGCGGCTTCGGTCACGGTGTCGCCGATGCTCACGTCTGAAACGGTCTTGATGTTGGCGACGATGAAACCGACTTCGCCCACGCCCAGCTTGTCAATCGGGCGGGGTTTCGGCGTCAGCACACCCAGGTCTTCGACCTCGTGCACGGTCCCTTTGATCATCAGGCGAATCTTCATCTTGCGGCGCAATTCGCCGTCAATCACACGCACCATAACGATCACGCCGCGATATGAATCAAACCAGGAATCGAAGATCAGCGCCATCAGCGGCGCGTCGGCGTTACCTTTGGGCGCGGGGACATCGCGCACGATGTGTTCGAGAATTTCGTCAATGCCGATGCCCTGTTTGGCCGAAGCCAGCACCGCGTGATCGGCGGGAATGCCAATCACGTGTTCGATCTGTTCGCGCACGCGCTCTGGGTCTGCGCCCGGCAAATCAATCTTGTTGAGGACGGGGATGATTTCCAGATTGTGATTGACCGCCAAATACGCATTGGCCAGCGTCTGCGCCTCTACGCCCTGACTGGCGTCCACAATCAGCACCGCGCCCTCGCAAGCGGACAGACTGCGCGAAACCTCGTAGCTGAAATCCACATGGCCGGGCGTATCAATCAGGTTGAGAATGTAATCCTGTCCGTCTTTGGCCGTGTAATTCAAGCGCACGGCGTGCATTTTGATGGTGATGCCGCGCTCACGTTCCAGATCCATCGCGTCGAGCACCTGGTCTGACATCTCGCGCGTTTCGAGCGCGCCGGTGCGTTCCAGCAAGCGGTCTGAGAGCGTGGTCTTGCCGTGGTCAATGTGCGCGATGATAGAAAAATTGCGAATGTTCGATGACATGAATGATGTACAGCCTAACGATCAACGATGGCCAGTAAGTCGAGAGAATAGCTTGTCAATGCAGGTTTTTCAATTTGGCGGTTTGTGCGGCTCGCGCCGGAAAGCACCAGGCCGGCACCTTGATCGGATTTCATTCGCGTATACGGTAGGGCGTGCGGTGCCGCGACGGTACCGCGCGCGTCAGCAAGCGGCACGTCAAGTCTGGCAGACTGGTGCAACGGGAAAGTCTCCGCTTGCTGACGCGCGCGGTACGTCCCACTGCGTGGCTTTTTGCCATAGACCGAAATGAAAACCGATCTAACGCCGCGCAAAAAGAACCGCAGCCCGTGACGCACGCCGCAAACAAAATTGTTTCAACCCATTTCTTATCCGACGTTTTTGCCAGCTTCTTGCATCATTCAAGTAATCCCAGCGTGGCCCGCGCGTGCGGCGCAAGTGCTGAGCAGCTTAGTATTGCGGCCTTCTTCCGGCTCATTTCCGCCGTCGGCACCGGAGTTGCACAAATCCTAAGTGGCGAAAAACCAATGATTGAATTTTCGCCCACCGAACACCGATTTAAGCTCGCTGAGCTAACATCGTGTTTTCACCGGCAGTCATGGGGGCTGCCCATAAAGAGGTACCATCAGAATGAAGAACTATTTATTTGCGAGTGATTTTGATCAGACATTGAGTTTCAACGATTCCGGGTTTGTGTTGAGCGAGTTGCTTGGCATCGCCGATTTTGAAGAGCGCGTGGCCGGCATGGCGCGCATCAACCTGGTGCAACAAGGCGGCGAATTGGCCTATCTGCTTTTGCACGATCCTGAGTTTCGCCGGGTGCGCCGCGAACATTTGACCGAAGTCGGTAAGCGCATACGGCTTAAGCAAAACATCGAACTGCTGCCCGGCATCCTGAACACAGGCATTGAAGGCCATCATTTCGCCTTCTACGTCATTTCAGCGGCGCCTGAAGAAGTGATTCAATCGGCGCTCGCGGGCATCGTGCCGCCGGAACATATTTTCGGCACGCGCTTCCGCTACCACCCACAGACGGGCGAGATCGAATCCATCGTGCGCGTCCCGGCGGGTTACGGCAAAGTCGCGGTACTGGGTGAATTGCAGACAGAGCTTCAACTCAGCCCGGATCGCGTCGTTTATATCGGCGATGGCAGTTCGGATGTGCACGTGATGTTGCACGTCAATCGTTGCGACGGCTTCACGGTAGCGGTGTCGGAAAACAAATACCTGACGCCCATCGCCAAACGCACCATCCTGAGCGAAGACGCGCTCAGTCCGTTGATTCCCGTGCTGGAAGAGATTGTCGGGTTGGCCGACCCGACCAGCATTCGCTTGCTGTTTGAAGCGCATGGTTTGCAAATTCAGGAGTGGGACAAGGTCAAAACCGATTGGCTGACGATCCGCGCCTTGCCGCCCAAAACGTTAGTGCAAGCGGCGGGCGCGCAAGCACCGACAGCGACGGAGGTGCGGAATGTTTGACTACCTGGTTGACCACTGGGTTGAATGGATCGGCTGGGCGGCAACCGCTGTTTTTGCCCTTTCGTATTTCTGCCGCCAACCCACGTCATTGCGCCGCGTACAGGCGCTGGCGGCGCTGCTCTGGATCGGCTACGGCGTCATCATCAAAGCCCCGCCCGTCATCGTCGCCAATGTGGTCGTTGCGGTGATGGCGCTGCTCTCTTCGTTCCGGGGTCGCGCGCAGCATCAGCCTAGGGGGGCGTAAGCCCCGGTATGGAACGGGGAGCGTGAGCGATCTGAGCTTTGGTATTTGAGGCATTGGAGTTCCTTTTGTACGTCCAATGCCAAGGCTCAGGTCGCTCACGCTCCCCGTTCCGCATCGCACTAGACCGCGCGCGGTTTTCCCGTACACCGTAGTAAAAACCGATCTAACAGTCACAACATCAATTTCCGCCGCTCACTTCCAACCGCAGCACTGTCGCCAAATCCCCTGACGCCTGCGCGGGCAATTGCACATTCAGCTTCGCGCCCGTCTGCGTGAACTTCAGCGCCTTTTTCGGCGCGGTCAGCAATGCCGCCTTTGTCACCTTGCCTTTCACGCCATCCAGCGTGAACTCTTTCGGCCAGGTGAACAGATGCAGATAAAGCTTGCCCGGCTTGGCCGTCGCGCGCCATTCCTTCGACTGTTCAAACAGCGGCTGGCCTTGCGCATTCTTTTTGGTTTCGCTGAGCTTGCCGAACTCCTGCCCGAAAGGCGACGGAGTGGCGCCGTAGATCGCCTCGCCGTTGACCTTCAACCATTGTCCCACTTTGCGCAGAACATCCTGACTCGGTTGCGGAATCACGCCATCGGCCATCGGGCCGACGTTGAGCAAGTAGTTGCCGCCCTTGCTGACAATGTCCACCAGTTTGAAGACGACGTCGGCGGGCGGCTTCCAGTTCGTGTCGTAGCTTTTGTAACCCCAGGTATCGTTGAGCGTCGCGGGCACTTCCCAAACGCCGGGCACGACCGCGTCGGGGATGCGGTTGTCGCCCGTCGAACGATAATCGCCCTTGCCGCCCAGCCGCCCGTTGACCAGGCAAGTGGGTTGCAGCGTGCGCACCATGTCGGCGAATTGCTGCGCGCGCTGTTCGGTCATCAGGCGCGGCGTGTCGAACCAGATCAGGCCGAGCGGCCCGTATTGCGTCAGTATCTCGCGCGTTTGCGGCAGCGCCTTGTCGCGCAGGTATTGATCGAAATCCTTTTTGTCGTCAGGGCCAAAATCCCAGGTGTTGCCCGCGCCGTTCGGCTCGTGCCAGTCCTGCGCCTGCGAATAATAAAAACACAGCTTGATGCCGCGTTTGGCGCAAGCCGCTTGCAGTTCCTTCAGCGGGTCGCGTTTGAAGGGCGTGGCGTCCGCGATGTTGTACGGGCTGGCCTGCGATTTGAACATGGCGAAGCCATCGTGGTGTTTTGAAGTGATCGTCAGATATTTCATCCCGGCGTCTTGCGCCAGTTGCGCCCAGGCTTCGGCGTCGAACTTGACCGGGTTAAATTGCGCGGCCAGTTGTTCGTACTCCTTCACCGGAATCTTGGCGCGGTTCATGATCCATTCGCCGATGCCGGGAATCTGCTGCCCTTTCCACGTCCCAGCGGGAATGGCGTAAAGGCCCCAATGAATGAACAAGCCGAACTTGGCCTCGCGAAACCATTGGCTGCGTGGGTTGTTCATTTCGCGCGCGGCCTCTTCAGGCGAAGCGCTGGTGATGGCCGGACGCGGCGCTTGGGGTGCCTGAGCTGGTTGTTGAAAGTAAGCCTGCGCCAGCGCCGCCGTCAGCAACATGACAGCGCACACCGCGCCGCAGAACACCAGGAAACGTGTTTTGTTCGAGGTCTGCATAATGGGTTCATCCTTTCGAGCGGTTATGTGAAAAGGGTCGGGTGCCAGCAGGGGCGAACCTGGGTACGCACCGGTTGAAATTTTATTGGCAAATGAAGATTCGTGCCGATCGCGGCGGCAACTCTTTGATCGTGATGCTGCGTTGCGGTTGCGCCAGCGTTTCCCCCGTCCAGAAATCCGTCACGCGCGCAGGTCTTGGCAACGGAACGGTCAGTGTTAATGGTTGCGCGTCCCAATTAAAAACGCACACCGCGCGCCCTTCCGGCAACGTCACCACGCCGACTTGCAGCTTGTCATCGGCAAAGGCCGCCGCGCGCCCGGTTGGTGGCATCAGCTTTTTGAGCAGCGCCAGACGGTCAGGCGGAATCTGGGTCAGATCATCGCCTGAGAGCAGCATGCCGCCGCTGGCATAAATCACCGTCGCATGAAACTGAAATTCGTTGAGCGGCAAATTCCCCGCCAGCACGATGGCGTCAGGGTCGTTCCACCAGAGCCGCCCGTTTTGCCAGTTGCGCAACAGATTCTGCCGCCCTGTCGTGGCGATGCGTTCCCACTTGCGCGTGATGTCGTTTGAGCTGCGCGAGCCGTGAATCAAACCGAGCGAAGCCCAAATGGGATGATTGCAGCCGAGAATGAAACTGTCGCCCGCGCCGCGCAAAACGGCTTGCATTCCGCGCCGATAGGCTTCGATGCGCGTGGCTTTCGGGTCATGCAACCGCCCGCCGTGCAGCGCGCCCCAGAAATTCGCATCCAGTTTGAAATACGTGCAGCCCCACTCATTGCGCATCGTGCGAAAGACGCTTTCCAGATGCCGTTGCACTTCAGGATGCGTGCCGTCGAGCACGTACCACGGGCCGCGCCGCCAGCCGCCGAACGAAACTTTGTCAGAACGCAGCGGGCTACCATCCGCATCTTTGATGAACCAGTCGGGGTGTTGCTGGAACAAGTGGGATTTCTCTTCGGCGATAAACGGCGCGACCCAGATGGCTGGTTCAAAGCCGCGCGCGCGAATCTTTTTCAGCACGTCCCGCACGCCGCCGCCAAAGGCTGCGCCCGTTTCGAGCCAATCGCCCATCGCGGGTTGATAGCCGTCATCAAGCTGAATGTATTTCAGTCCCGGCGCATTGCGCGCAATAAAATCAAGGTTGTCGAGCACCTGCCCAGCCGTCACGCGCGGCCCGAAGCAATACCACGAACACCAGCCCGTCGGCGGCGCAGCAGCGCGCAAGCGCGGATGATTTTCCGCCAGCCGTTTGGCAAGCGCATCCAGCAGTACGGCGCGATCTGTGCCCGTGCGAACGGTGAATTCTTCGAGTTCCCAGGTTTCGCCGGGTTTGAGTTCCAGCCCTTCGGCATCAAGGACGACTTGCAACGATGAATCGCGCAGATAAAACTGCCCGTTGAAACGGCGGCACGAAGTGAAGGCCAGCAAATGCGTGCTGCCTTGTGGCGGCGTCAGCGTCATCATTCCATAAAACGCCCGCGCCCCTGTTGGCACAGGCATTTTGTAATGCTTCGCGTCGGTGTAATTGCCCTCATCCACCGGCTGGCCCAGCGTGCCCGCCGTCTGGCTGAGCATCTGAAAGCCTTCGCCATACAGCCGCGTTTCGGGCGGCAGGTTGAGCGCAAGATCAAACAGGACGACTTCCCGAATCCGCACAGCAGCCTTACCGCGATTGCTGAGGCGTGTACGACACAGCGCGCCGTTCCATTGCCGCTGCAAGCTGAGTTGTTTGATGTCCGTTTGCGCATCAAGCGGCACGATGGCGCTGGGCGCTTGTTGCAGCGTTTGCTGTGTGAGCTCCGCTGTTTGAAATGCGAAACCAGTCTCAGCAGCAATTGCCAGCAGCGGCGCGCCGAGCGTGAGCCGCAATGCCTCACGGCGTGTGATGCTTGCGTCAGACAGCGAAGTTTTATTTTGTTTGTTCATTGGAGAAGCTGCTTTTCAAGCTGTTCAATTGTTCGAGGAATGACTGCGCCATCAATCCGTTCGTTTGCACCGGCACATCCCACGTCACTGCGCCGCCTTGATTGACGACGTTGCGCGTCCAGTTGACGATTTGCTCGCTGGTGAAACGCGGCGCGCCTTTGCCCCAGGTTTGTCCCAGATAACTCAGCATGTGCAATTGCGCGCCATCCACGTTGCCGTCCACTGCACGCCGGATGACGAAGCGGTCGGGCTGATCAATCTCGCCCGCGATGTAATCTTCGTGCGGCGTAATCGAAAGCGTGCGATAGACGACGCCGGGGTTGAAGGCGAGGATGCTCGCCCCATTGCCCGCGCGTGCCGCCGCCGCAAAGCTTTCAAAGTTGGGCGGCGTCAGCGAGCGATACATCGTGTTCGGCCAGTAACAACCATCGAACCACCAGCCGGAAACTTTGTTGCCCCAGCGCCGCGACCAGTCACGAATCACCTGCTCCCACTTCGCGCTGAATTCACGATTCGGGTATGGGCCGTTCCTCCATTCGAGCGCCTGCATCGCCGCCTGATCGTGATTGGGCGCGCCCGAAGGCAGATAGACCATCAACCGGATGCCGCGTTTGCTGAGCGCCGTCGCCAAGTCAGCGACCAAATCACGGCGCGCGCATTTGCTCGGTTGAATGCCCGTCAGTTTGTCGTAGGTCGGATTCGGTGCGAGGTAAAACCCGGAATTCTGCCCGATGCTGATGAGGTAATAATGCGCGCCCGCCGTTTGCAATTGCTGCGCGATGCCTTCGGCGTCAAAGCCATCAATCAGCTTGTTCCAATCCTCACTCGTCCATTTGCGCTGCGGATCAATCCAATCGGGCAGGAAATGCGTCATCACGCCCCAACGCGCCTGCTTCAACCAGGCCGCACGCATTGGCAAAGGTTGACTGGCAGCTTTTGGCTGTCCAATCAAGTCTTTCGGCATAGACGCTATCCCTTTGCCCGGCAATGGAGGAGCCTTCCGCCCTGCTGCAATAAGACAGAAGATACCTGTAAGCAGCAAACCAACGAGAATCTTTCTGTCCAAGGTTTTCCTCCAAATGCTTTTTGCCTGGCTCGATTTGTATTTGAACATCAGGGAAGGCTGTGAACAGCGGTGTAAGACAGATTCTCAACCTTGTCATTACCCACATCTTTTCTCTTTTGCGCCGGAGGCGCGGTGGATATTAGCCGGTGGTGAAACCACCGGAAATGATGCCATTATTGCCTTTGCGCCCCGGCCGGGGCGCGGGACCGAAGCACAGTGATAAAAAATTCCGTCCTTCAAGGTTCCGTCCGGCACCCCGGCCGGGGTGCGAACTGTCTGCGCTCGGTTCCGGTGGTTTCACCACCGGCTAATATCCACGGCCCTTTCAGGGCCAAAAGCGGAAATCGCCAAACGCGAAAAATGTGGGTAATGACAAGATTCTCAACCTGCCTTACACCGTTCACAGTCCGTATGCCCTACCCTCGGAATAACCACAAATGGCTACCAGTAAATCTTCAACCCGACCTGCATCTGGCGCGGATCGTTGGCCTGATTGGTCACGACGCCAAAGGTATTGCTGTTCAGATTGGTACTACCCGTGCCGAAAACCGTCCGGTTGAACAGATTGAAGACCTCCCAGCGAAAATCCATACGCCAGCGTTCGGTGAAATTGAAGCTCTTCGCCACGCTGATGTTTTCGTTCAGGTTGGGAAAGGCGCGCACCTTTGGGTTGTAGCGCGTCACGTTGCCAAAAGCATTGGGTTGCGCCGGAAAGACCGCCAGATCAAGAAAGCGATCCACCGCCGGATCGAACTTGTCGCCTTTAATCGCCGCGCGCCAGTTGTCATAACTGGTCACGGTCGGGCGCGTCGTGCCGTTGAAAATCGGCAGCGGATTGTTGCGCGTCGAGGCGATGGGGAAACCGCTCGAATACAACTGAATCACCCCGACGCGCCAGCCGCCCACGACCTGGCCCACGACGCCGTCGTGCAACCAGCGGCGGCCTTTGCCAAACGGCAGCTCGTAAATCGTGTTCAGTTTCAGCGAATGCGTCTGGTCGAATTGCCCAATGGATTTTTCGGCGCGGCGGTTGTACTGATCCTGCGCCGCCGTGCCGGTGAAGTAGGAATCGGAGTCGGTGAACAGCTTCGAGAAGGTGTAGTTCCACTGGAACAGCAAGCCGTTCGAGAAGCGCCGCTCGGCCTTGACGACCAGCGCGTGATAGGACGAATGGCCGCTCTTGTCGCCGCCCTGCGCGCCGGTGACGATGTTCAGGTACTGCGGATAGGGCCGCAGCGCCTGCGCCACGGTGCGCACTTGCTGAATGCTGGCGTCGTTGAATTGCGGAAAGGGCACGACGATGCCGTTGTCGCGCGCGAGTTGCGAATTGGCTGCCGCGCGCAACAGCGCCGCCGCGTTCGTGAAGCCCAGCTTGCTGACCAGGCTGTCCCAAGTGGCGGTCGGCACTTGATTCAAATTGACAACGCCCGATTGCAGATGCGCGCCCGCGTTGCCGTTGTAGGCAACCTCAATCGTCGTGGCCTTGGTCAGTTGGCGTTGCACCGACAGCGTCCAGTTCCAGTTTTCAGGCGCGCGCACGGCGTCGCTCGGTTGCCAGAAATGCACGTCGGTGTTGTTCGCAAAGCTCGGATCAATCTGCGGCGGCAACGGGTATGACGGCAAACCTTCGTCCCAGTTATAAAGCTTGGTGATGCCCTGATTGCCGCTGCTGAAAACGTACTGGCCGATGAATCCGGCGAAGTGGCCGGAGCTGTTGACGACCGTCACCTTCGAGAAAGAACGCCCGGCACCCGCGCGGATGGCCGTCTTGTCATTGAGCGAGTATGCGATGCTCAGACGCGGGCCGATGCCTTTGTACCAACCCGGCACCAAACTGCGCACGTTCTCGCGTCCGGGGCCGAAGCCTGCGAAGCGCAATGCGCCGGGATAATTGTTGACCTTCGGATTGGGCCGGTTGGGCGTGAAGTCGGAATACTGATCGTTTTGTGTGAAGGGCGGTTTGGTGAATTCGTAGCGCAGGCCCAGGTTGACCGTCAGCTTGCGGCTCAAACGCCAGTCGTCCTGAAAATACCAACCGTAGTACTGATAAATCTGCGGCACCGAACGCACTGTCTCCGTGCGGCCAGAGATCGCTTCGCCGAGCAGGAAGGAGGCGAACGAACTGCCACTCGTCGCGCTGGTCGCGCCCGGCACAGAGGTCGTCAGATAACTGAAGCCCGCGCGTCCGGCGATGTCCTGTTGCCCGAAACCAAACGCCCGCTGGCTCTGGAAGGACATGCCCGTTTTGAAATTGTGTTTGCCCAGACTCAGGCTGAAATCGTCTTTGAATGACCAGAGCGGTTGCTCGGTGCCGTTGTCGGCGGTGCCGCCCCAAGTGGTGAGATCGCTGAAATCAACGGCGGGGAAATTGGCTTTGCAATCCACCGCGTTTTTGAAACACAGGCCGAAATCTTTGCCGACATTGGGCGAGCGGCTGAACTTATAAAACTTGTTGCCGCCGATGCTGAAGTTGTTGATCGCGCGGTTCGAGATCGTCCAGTCGTAATTCATCCGATACGCCGACGTGTTGAAGATTTGCACCTGCCCGTTCCAGAGCGGTTCGGGCAAGCCCGGCGGGCCTGCCGCGCCGACGGCCTGTTCGTAGTTGGTGATGTTCATGAAATAGCCGAGGTGATGTTTGGCCTTGAGCGTGTGGTCGAATTTCAAACTCCACTTGGTTTGCGGATTCAAGATCGTCCCCGCGTTGACGATGTAATTGTTGCGCACGTAGCCAGACGTGCCCGGCGCCGCGCCGCGATTGGGCAGGACGGATTGCGCGAACTTCATCACCTGGCGGCTGAAAGCGCTGAAACGATTCAGCGGAATCTGGTTGTTCGGGAACGGATCGCGCACAAAACTCGTGCCGACCTGCCGCGTCGTGGCCGGATCGTAAAGCGGAATCAGCTTGCCGCTCGCATCCACCCATTTCGAAAAATCGCCGTTGTACATTTCCGGCGTCGGCACGCTCAGGATGGTGTCGTTGCCGCCGACGCGATTGCGAAAGCCCTCGAACGCGAAAAAGAAAAACGTGCGATTGCGCCCGTCGTAACCGAGCGGCCCGAAGATTTTCTTCGGCAGCCAGATCGGGCCGCCCAAGGAAGCGCCGAAATCATTCTGCTTGTAAACAGATTTCTTTTGCGCAAAGAAGCCGCGCGAATCGAGCGCATCATTGCGCAGGAAGTCATAGAGCGTGCCGTGCAATTGATTGCTGCCGCTCTTTGAGACGAAGGTCATCACACCGCCGCCGGCCTGACCGTACTCGGCCTTGAAGCCGTTGGTGTCCACGGTGAATTCAGTAATCGCTTCGACCGAGGGCGCGTTGTAGGCAATCTCGTTGGCGTCCGCCGAACGGTTGGTCGTCACCGAAACGCCGTCGAGCGTGGCGTCCCAGGCCGCTGCTTGCCCGCCGCCCAGGCTGAGCGAATTACCGCGCCCTTTGGATTCCGCCGTGATCGCAACCAGATCGAAGGGGCTGCGCAATGCGCCGCCGACGACGAGCGGCAATTCATCCACGAGGCGGTTCTGCACTGAAGTCGAAATTTTGGCGTTCTCGGTTTGCAGTTGCGCCGCGTCCGGCGTGATCGAAACGACTTCGGTCAGCCCGCCCACTTCGAGTTTGATGTCCAGGCGCACCGCTGTGGCCGCCGTCACGATCACATTGGTCGCCAGGAATTTCTTGAAGCCCGCCAGGCTGACTTGCACCTGATACGCGCCCGGCGCAAGCGGTACGTTGTATTGGCCGCCGGAACTGCTGGTGGTGTTCTTGGCCGTGTTGGTGGCGGTCGCCACGATGGTGACTTCCGCGCCGGCCAGCACCGCGCCGCTCGGATCGGTGACAACGCCGGTGATATTGCCCCAGTCGGATTGCGCCCAACCATTGCTCGCCAACAGACAGAGCAGCCCCATTGCGAACCACGTTGCGAACAAGCTTCGTCGTGCCATAAAAGTCTCCTTGTTTGACGGACGCCTAAGGCCAGGCGCTGGATTGAAGAGAGGTGTGAATGCGCACGCCGTGCTCGCCACTCAACCGGGCATGACTAACCGGCTTCGTTCCGCCGCTTCAGGCGCCGGAATTTTGACTAAGACTGCTGACAACTTGGCGTCCCGGTATTTGGCTGCGGCTCTGCGCAACAACGGATATAGCATCTGCGGCGGCCATTCGCCAAGCTGTTGCTCCGGCCATTTCTTTTCGCCCAGCGCGAACGGCACAAGGTAATCAAGCGCCCGCCGGATGCCGCGCCCATCTTTCGTTTCGTAGTGCCATAAATCCACACCGACATTTTCGCCCAGCTGCGCCAGCAACATCAGCCCATCCAGATTGCCAGTGCTGTAGCTCCAGGCTTTTGTCCGCACGAGTTCCAACGGCTGGCGGCCATCGGGTTCGATTTGCAAGGCGATGCGTTTCTGCTTGGCGGTTTCCAGAATGTTCACGGCCAAATCGCGCTTGTCCAGAAAGAGCGCAAAGCTGACGGCTTGAATGTCGTAATAGGTGCCGTGATTGTTTTTGGCCGCGTTTTCCTCGCGCCCGTTTTTACTTTCCTGCATCCATTTCAGAAATGCGCTGAACCACGTTTGCAGGCCGCGTTGATCGGCTTCCGTCCAGGCTTTGCTGCCCGCCAGCAAACCGATGGCGTCAACCGCCCGCGTCAACCCGCGCGTTTCGATCAAGCCGATGCCGCGCCCGGTGTTGATGCCGGGGATGCCCTGCGCGAATTCCAGGTTGGGATTCATGCGCGTGGCCGCGTCGAGAAACCAGGCGCGCAACAACTGCGCGGCCTTTGCGGCATACGCCTCATCGCCTTTGAAGTAATAGGCCAGCGCGAGCGTTTCAGAGGCCGCGCACATTTCATCCAGCGTGCGATGGTCAGAAATTTTGTTGATTTCGGGATTGCGTTCGCCGTCGCGCCGGATGTAAGGCAAGCCGTTCGGACTTTTCGGATCGGCCCAAAAATAGGGGGCCTGGCTCATGTAATCGTGCTTGTCGCCGCTGGGCGGCGTGACGGCTTTGCTGACGACGGAAGGCGGCGTGAGTGTCAGCGCCTGTTTGGCTTCCCGTTCCAGCTTGGCCCAGGCGGGCGCGAGTTGCGCGTCATTGGCTTGCAGCCGCTGTTTGCTGGCTTGCAATTGTTGCGCGTCGAGCAGGAACACGCGCGGGGCTGAGGACGCTGCTTTTGAACTGGGTTGCTGCCCATAGCCGGACACGCAGAGAAACAAACAGCAGACGCTGCCGAGCGCCTGCTTGATAAACTTTCGCATTGAGTCCTCCGAAATACGCCGTTGCGGTACGGGGAGCGGTAGCGACTTGGCAACTCCGCGTGTACAGAACTCAAAGTCACCAAGTCGCTACCGCTCCCCGTACTGCAACCTGTCAATACTTAAAAAAGACGTGGCGGCGCTGCCGTGGTTGTTTGCTGGTAAAGGCAGGTGAATCCGGTTGCTGACCGGATGAAACCACCGGCAGTTGCTGCCGCCACGTCATTCGGATACAGCAAGCGCGTGGTGGCCTGCCGACCGCGAATCTGTCAACCAACCTAAAACAGCCAGGCTAAAAATTGATCCGCAACGAACCCTGCATCACACGCGGCGAACGCGCCGTGGTCGGCTGCCCGAAGCGCGCGTTGGTTTGCGTGACCTGGTTGGTCGTCGTGTTGAGCGTCAGCGTCAACGCCGAGTCAAAGGCGTTGAAATTTGTGTGGTTGAACAGATTGTAGGTCTCCCAGCGGAATTGCAGCCGCAGCTTTTCGCGCAAGCGCACATTCTTGAACATCGCCAGGTCAGAGTTGATAAGGCCGGGCCGTCGCAACAGATTGCGCTGGGCGTTGCCGATTTCGCCCAGCGTCAAAGGCCGCGCGAAACAGGCCGCGTCAAAGTAAACCGGCGTGCCGTCGGCGGCATCCGCTGTCTGCCGGTTCGGATTGCACAGTACCAGCGGACGCCCATTGTTTTCGCCGCCCGTGTTGTCGGTCAGGCCACCGCTATAGGTCACGCTCACGCTTTGCGCCCGTCCGCTGACCAGCGAGGTCGTGCCCGAAAGCTGCCAGCCGTCCAAGATGGCCGTGGCGAAACGATGGCCCAACTTCTTGCCGAGGCCCGGCACGTCCCAGATGTAATTGGCCGTGAAAATCTGCGTCTGGTCGTGATCGGCCACGCCGTAATTGAAGGCCTTATACGGGCGCGGATACGACACGTTCGAACTGTCATCGTTGGCGTAATCCAGCGTCTTATGCCAGGTGTAAGCAATGCCGTATTGAAAACGTTGCGCGTAGCGGCGGCTGACCTGCACCTGCAAGCCGTTGTAATTCGACCCGCCCGACCCCATCACGACGTTGATGTCGGCGTAACCTTGATACGGACGCAGGAAGTCGTCGCCTAGCGCGCCCGTCGCCGTGGCGCTGGGGGCGCTGAACGGATTGCGATTAGCGGGATTGAAACGCGCGCCATCCGGCACGCCGTTGATATTGCGCAATTCGCCCAGATGCCGCGCCAGCGAACCGACGTAGCTGACTTCGAGCAAGGTTTTGAAACCGATGTCCTGCTGAATGCCCAACGAGAAGTTATAAATCGTCGGCGTCTTGGTCAGCACTTCGACCGCGTTCAACGCCGTCGGGCGTTCGAGCGCCGTGCCGACCAGACTGGCGAGGTTGTCAATCGTGCCGTAATCAATCGTGACGTTGCGTTGATAGGGCGGATTGCTGACCAGATTGCCGCCGGTCGTGCCGCCGCCCGTGCGCGAACTGTGATAAACGCCGCCGTGCGCGCGCAACACCGTCCGGCTCTTGCCGAACACATCCCAGGCAAAACCGAAGCGCGGTTCAAATTGAATCGGCGGGGGTTCTTTGAACCCATGCGGCACGCCGGCCTCTGTCCCGACCGCGACGCCGTTGAGTTTGTCGCCGATGCCCGGCACAAACGTCCCGACCAGATTGGTGTTGGTGAGCAACTGGCCCGTCACAGGGTTTTGCGCGCGCCGGTTGGCCGTCGCGCAAGCCGCCGTCGCCGGTGTGCCGCCGACACAGAACGCGCGATAGAGCACCAGCGACTTGGCTGGATTAAACAGCGTCGCGTCGAAATTCGAGGCGTCCAGATTGCGCTGCGTCCATTGCGAAAACCAGCCCATGCGCGCGCCGTAATTCAGCGTCAAACGGCGTTGCACCTTCCACTGATCCTGCACATACCATTGCGTCAGCACGCGCTCCAGATCGGTGTGCGGGCGCGCCGACGCTTCGGCGTAACTGCGGAAACTGCCGGTCAGCGCGTTCGCATACGGATGGCCGGTGTTGCCCAGCGCGGCGGTGAAGTTGCTGTCGTTGCTGCTGAAATTGAAGGCGCCCGACCATTGCCCGCCCGGCGCTTCGCCGTTGCGAATGCGCTCGAAGTAAAAGCCCGCTTTGTAATTGTGATTGCGGCGATTGAGCGTGAAGTTGTCGGTGATCGAGGGCAGGATGAAATCGTCGCCCACCTCGCCCCAACGATCCAGCCAGTTGATGTTGGCGACCGTGGTTTGCGACAGGCCGCCCCAACTGGTCGCGCGCGGAATCGTGCCGAGCGTGTTGTTGCCGGGGAAGAGCTGCGGCGCGGTGTAATGCAACGCCGTGCGCGTCAGCCGGTCAATCTCGCCTGTCGAGGGCACAAAGCCTTCGGAATCGTGGCGGATGCCAACCGAGAATTCGTTGACCAGCGCCGCACTAATCAGCCGCACCCAATTGATGGACATGCCGTTGTCGCGGTACAGGTAATGCGAACTGATGCCCCAACGGTTGTTGTCACCGCTGGGCCAGCCCGACGTGTCGAAGCCCTCGTTATCCGCCGTCCACCATTGCGCGTTGACGAAGAAGGTGTCTTTCTCGGTCGGTTTGAAATCCACGCGCACGACCTGACTCTGCTTCGGCACGTCCACGCTTTTTTGTGTGACGTAATTGAACGCATTGCCCGCCAGCGTGCGTCCGCCGATTTGATTGGGCAGCGGAAAATAATTCAGGATCGCCGCGCCGCTCGCGTTGAAACGATTGCGCGGAATGATATTCAGCCCCAGCGGATTGTCCGCCGTCGTGCGCGATGGATCGCGGAAACAGGCCGATTGATCGGTCGCGCTGCAAGCGCCGGTCGCAATCAGCGGATCGCGCACATAAGCCTTGACCGGATTGCCGCCTGACAGCCCGGTGAAAGATTGCGAGAAATCGCCGTTGCGTTCGAGCGCGGTCGGCACGGTGACGAATTTGGCGTTGGTGGGCGTGATGGTGTGCGGGCGTTCCAGCGAGTAAAAGAAAAAGAGTTTCTGCTTGCTCTTGTTCGGATAGAGCCAGGGAATTTGCACCGGCCCACCGCCGTTGAAGCCCCAGATGTTATGCCGGTAGACGGGCCGTGGCAGCGCCTGTTTGTTGTTGAAAAAGTTGTTGGCATTGAGCGCCTCATTGCGCATGAAGTAATAGGCGCTGCCGAAATAGTTTTTCTTGCCGCTCTTGGTGACGATGTTGATTTGCGCGCCGCCGTTGTTGCCGAATTCCGGCGAATAGTTGTTGCGCAACACCTTGACCTCGGCGATGGCGTCCTGATTGGTCGTCATGCTGACTTTGTTCGACCCGCTAGGCTCGCTCGCATTCAAGCCGTTCACCGTCGCAATGCTCGAACGCCCGCGCTGCCCCGACACGTTGGGCAAATCGGTGCCAAAGCCGTCGCCCACGCTCTCGACGTCATCGAGATAAGACACACCCGGCAACAGCCGCAGCAACGAAGTGATGTCGCGCCCCTTGGTCGAGATCAGATCAATCTGGTCGGAGGTCAAACGCCCCGTCAAATCGCTGCTTTCGGTCTCGACGGTCGCGCCCTCGGCGATGGTCGTGACGGTCTCGCTCACCTGCCCGACCTGCATCACCAGCCTTCCCAGCGCCAGGTTTTCATTCGCGCTCAGTACGTTGTTTTGCCGTTCGAGCACGCGGAAGCCCTTCAACTCAACCCTGACGGTATAAATGTCCGGCTGCAACGCCGCGACGCTGAAGCCGCCCGATTCATTGGTCGTCACGGTGCGCGTCGTGCCGGTTTTCGGGCTGACGACGGTGACAGTCGCGCCCGCGATGGCGTTGTCCGAAGCATCCAGCACAAGGCCGGAAAGCGTGCCCGTCACGGTTTGGGCGCTGGCGAAACCGCTCGTGCCCAACAAGCCAAGCAGAACGTAGAACAGTGCTGACCAGTGCGATTTGTTGCTGTGCATAGGAGACCTCCGATACGGTACGCGCGAGCGGTAACGCAATAGGATCAAGCTAAGTTTATGAAGCCCTGAAAGGGTGCCATTGAATAGCCAGGTGCAACGCCCCTGGTACCACCGCCGTGAGCTTCGCAAGCCCTGAAAGGGCGAAATTTCGCGTGATTATTCCGCCCTTTCAGGGCTGTTCGGTCATTTCGCCACTACCCAGGGCGTTGCCCTGGGCTACTGAATGCCGCCCTTTCAGGGCTTTGGACGGAAAACCTCTTAGCTTAATCCCTTTGCGCCACCGCTCCTCATACCGCAACAATTTTAGAAAACGAACCGCAAGCCGAACTGCAACTGGCGCGGCGTGGTGCCCTGGGCCAGTGACGTGATGCGTCCGACATTGGCCGCGATTTGCGTGGCGTTGGCGTTGATCGTGACCGCCGACGGCACATCATAATTTTGGACGTTGAAGACGTTGAATGCCTCGAAGCGCAATTGCAGGTTCATGCCTTCGCGCACGGTGATGCTCTTGAACATCGAGTAATCCATGTTGAACACGTGCCCGCCCCTAAACACATTGCGCCCCAGGTTGCCGAACGAGCCGGAAGGAATGCCGAAGGCGCAGGAGTTGAACCAGCTAAAGGTCGTGTGCGTCGCATCCGCCGCGCGCCCGCCTTGCGAGACGGTCTTTTGGCATAGCGGGTCGGGATTGGCGGCCACTGGGCCTGCCACGAAAGGATCGGCGATCAGGTTCGGACGCAGATAGTTGCCGGGCGCGGTTGAGGCGCTCCCGCGCAGGTTGGCAAAGTCACCGGTGACTTGCAGGTTATAAGGTGCGCCAGTGCGCGCCTGCATAATGTAATTCGCCTGCCAGTTGCCCAGCAGCCAGGCGGCCGGGCCGCTTTGGAAATGTTTTTTCCCTTTCCCGAACGGCAGCTCATAGAGCGTCGCCCACGAAAGGAAGTGCGTGATGTCATAAGACGAGACGCCGCGCCCGGTGCTGGGGTCGCCGTAATTTTGAATCGTCGAGCCGCCGCCCGCGCCATTCTCGACGTTGAAATAACCGCTGCTCACGTCAATGGACTTGCTCCAGGTGTAGGAAACCAACGTGCTCAACCCATCGGTAAAGCGCCGCTGGAATTTGGTCTGTAGCGCGTTGTAGTTCGAGTAGCCGGTGCTCAGCGTGTAATTCAGCCCCGCGCCCACCCAGGGCATCGGACGCAGTGCATCAATCACCGCGTTCGCTGTCCCATTCGGCGAAGCCTGCCGCGCGGCGTTGCCCAGACCCGAATAAGGCAAGCGGCCATTCTTGCTGCCCACATACGCGGCGGTGACGACCATTGAGGGCGTCAGTTCGCGTTGCAGCTCCAAATGCCACTGCTGCGAATACGGGTCTTTGTATTTCGGATCGTCGTTAAAGCCGCCCACCGTCCAGGGACTGGCGGTCGGCAACGGAACGGCGAAGCCTTGCCCCTGTTGTTGAATGATGCTCAGCACCGATCCGTTGACGAAGTTGGCGGGCGCATTGATCGGGCCGCCGGCAAAGGCCGTGGCGTCGGGCCAAACCGCCGCTTCCAGATCGTTTTGCGCATATTGGCTGCGCGCGGTCACGGCGTCCCAATAAAGCCCGTAACCGGCGCGCAACACCGTCTTCGGATTGATGGCCCAGGCCACACCGGCGCGCGGCCCCCAATTGTCTTTGACCGGTGGCGGCGCAAAGAAATCCTTGCCCGCCAGGATCACGTCATTGAAATGCGGATCGGTCTGAAACGAATCCGGGATGCAGGGCGCGGCTTTCACCACGCTGCAAAAGCCGGGCATGGTTTTGGCACCGATGATCCACTTTTTATTGGGCAGATCAAGCGCATTCCAGAGCCGTCCGTCCAGCGTCTTCGGCTGGTTCAGGTAGTCGTAACGCAGCCCCAGACTCAGGGTCACGGTCGGCGCCAGTTTCCATTCATCCTGCACATAACCTGCCCACGCGGCATATTTGAAGCGCACCGGGCCGCCGTGCAGGATCGGCAATTGCGCGGCGAACGTATTCGGGAAGCCCAGCAGCGCCGACGCCAGCGACAAGCCAGTCGCGCCCGTCGCCGCCGACGGATTGCGCGTCTGTTCGTCGCTGAAGGTATAGGTTTGAAAAGTATTCAACTGGATGCGCTTGGCTTCGATGTACCAGAAGCCCGTCTTGATGTTGTGATGGCCTTTCAGCCAGACCAGATTGGGCGTCAGGCTCCAGTTCGGATTTTCGCGCGGGGCCGCGCCGCGAATCCCGAAGTTGCCATTGCCTCCGTTCGACCAATTGGCAAGCGTGACAAGCAGTCCGCTGTATTTGTCTATGTCGCCAAAACCCGCCTGTTTCAGCGGATCAAGCCCGGCTGGATGTTGATTTTGCTGGCCCGCATCCACGCCCGGACGGCCCGCATAACCCGCGCGCACATCCAGAATCAGACTGGGGCGAAAGACGTGCGTCCAGCCGCCGCCGTAATTGCGGCCCTGCGAGCCGCCACCCGTCGAACCGACGTTGCCAATCGGCGTCAGGATCGTGTTCCGCTGTTCGGTGTAGCGGAAAAAGATGCTGTCGCTGTCGTTGAAGCGGTGATCCACGCGCGCCTGATAGCTGTTCGAGTTGTTGATGGTGGGCCGCGTCTGTATGAAGTTGTTGGTCAGATCGCGCGCATCGGAAAAATTCGGCACTGCCGCGTAAGTCTGAAAGAACTTCAGCATCGGCTGGAAAATCAGCGCCTGCGGCAGCTTGTTGCAAGCCGTGCCGATGGTTTGATCCTGCTGCTTTTGCGCGTTGACCGGCAGCGGATTGCCCGACGCGTCGCAACGGAACGGGTCGCGCACAAAGGTAGTACCCGACGCGCGGGTCGAATACGGATTATAGATTTGGCGGCGGAACGCCGAACTCGTGTTGCTGAAATCTCCGGCAATCTCAGCAGCCGTCGGCGCGTAAGAAATGCCCAGGCCGGCCTGGCTATAACGCCAGCCGTCATAGCTGGCCGAAAAGAAAGTCTTGTTCTTGATGATGGGGCCGCTGACCACCGCGCCAAACTGGTTTTGATGAAACGCCGTCGGGCCGCTGGGTACGAGATCGCCCGGCTTACAGCGCGCCAGTGTGCAGGTCGCGTCAGTGAAGGCGTTGCGCGCGTCGAAAAAATTGTTGCGCACGTATTCAAATGCCGAACCGTGCAGACCGTTGCCGCCCGATTTCGAGACCATATTCACGACGCCGCCCGTCGCGCCGCCGAATTCGGACTTGGCGTCGTGGCCGACGACCTTGAATTCCTGAATCGCGTCAATGTTCGGGATGACGATGTATGTCGGCCCGCGCACATTGGTGTTGATGATGCCGTCGTAAAAGTAAAGCTTCGAGCGGTTCAACTGCCCGTGGAAGGAGGCGTCGGAAAAGCCTGAGCCGGGCAGGCCCACGTTGCCTTCGCAACAGCCGACGTTACGGTTCTGCGAGGTTGAAACCGGCGTGACGCCCGGCGTCAGCGTCAGCAACTGCGTGAAGTTGCGCCCATTCAACGGCAAATCCTGCACGGTGCGTTCTGAAATCACTGTGCCCAGTTCAGCGGTTGAACGTTGGATGAGTTCGGTGCTCGCGCTGACCTCGACCGTCTGGCTGACCTCGCCGACCGTGAGCGCCATATCGTTCGTCACCGCCTGGCTGACGCCCACGGTGAAGACCGACGTTTGCGCCGTCTTGAACCCGTTCGCCTCGACCCGCAGGACATAAGCGCCGGGCATCACGTTGACGAAGATGAACGTGCCATTCTGATTGGGCGTGGCCTGCGACTCGATCTTGGTGGCCTGATTGACGAGTTTGACACGCGCGTTGGCGACCGCCGCGCCGTTGGGATCGGTGAGCGTGCCGTTGACTTCACCGGTGGATGTTTGGCCGTAGAGCGCTGGACAGAACACCAGCACGGCCAAAAGCAGCAAGCTGCCTTTGAGTTTGCGCGAAAGCATAAACAACCCTCCGAGTTAAGCTGTCAGTGACGTTACAGAAGGGGTCAGCACGCGGGCTGCCCAGAATCGAATCCCAGCAAAGCAGCGTTTGGCGCTGCCAGGTTCAGCAGCGTTTGTTTTGAAGCTCTAAATCGGAACAAGCGAGTTTGGAACACTGCTAGAAAATACGGCGCTGGCGGCCAAGTGTTCAGAGTTCAAGCTTCAGCTTGTCCGGTGCGCGCCGCCAGCGTACCCGGACAAGCTGAAGCTCTGAACGCCTGCCAGTGCGCTCGGACAAGCTAAAGCTTGAACTCTGAACGCCCGCGCCTGACGCGCTCAGGTGCGCCTATCCTGCGTGTTTCGATTTAGCCTTTGGAATCAGGCTTGGTCCAGCAAACCGTTTGTCCCAGCGTGCGGCAATGTACTGTCAGACGCGGCTGGCGTCTTTAGCCGGAGCGGCAAGAGTTTTGTCTAAAACGGAAATGCGTAACGAGGCCCAGGCAAGGATCAGGCGGCGTCAGTGATCGTCCAAATCGTGTTGGAAAAATGGGGGTTGATGTAAACGTCTTTGCGGATGCCCTGGCGGTTTTGCTGCCGCCAGACGCCGGGCGCAACGCCGGCAATTTCGCTGAAAACACGGGTGAAATGATGGATGCTCTTGAAGCCGGTCAACTCGGCGATCTCTTTCAAGGCATAGTCGGAATAGCTGATTAATTCCTGCGCGTGTTCGACGCGGCATTGCAGCAAATAGCGCATGGGCGGCACGCCGACCGACTCCTGAAACTTTTGACGAATCCGGCGGTCGGACATGCCCAGCGCGCGCGCGATTTCGGGCAAATGCACGTCTTCGGCGTAATGCTGTTGAATGAACTCGACGATGCGTTTGCTGACCGCATCCGCCGGGCCGCCCAGCGGGACTTTGGCTAAGTGCAGGTTCCGTTTGGGTCGCCGCTCCTGCCGCAAGAGCAGGATCAGCATTTCGAGCAAATAGGCCCCGCACAGTTCGCGGAAGAGCGGGCCTTTGCCTTCGCCCTCTTGCCGGATGCGTTCAAACAGATGCGGAATGGCGGCGTCGCAGGCAGCAAAGTGATTGGCCGCCTTGCGCAGCGTGTGTTGCAAATGCCCGTCTTTGACCACGAACTTGAGATCAAGCGAATTGACGACCGATCCAACCGTCAGCCCGTGGCGCTGCTGCGGTTTGATCAGAAACAGGTCGCCGGGCGTGATCGCTTGTTCATGGTCGTCCAGCAGAATGCTGCCGCTGCCGCTGACGAAGTAGATGATCTGGAAATAGTCATGCGCGTGCGGCTCCAGCTTCCACGACGGTTGATAGTCGTAGCGGGCAGTCCATAAAACTTCGACAGACGAAGTGAGCATTTCCACCTCCCAGCTTGGCGCGCTGGCACGGTACCGCGCGCGTGAGCAAGCGGCGCGTTCAACAGGCGCACTTGACTCAGCCGCCAAACCTCCGCTTTCACGCGCGCGGTACCGACGCTTTGCAAACGGCTCTAAAAACTGCTGATCCCATCGAATTTTGTGGGTCAGCATCTATGGCCGCCGAGCGAAGCGGCAATCAGCAAGTTGTGTAACCAATTCTGGTGATAAACAAAACCGTTCAAATCCGCAAAGGGCGAGTGACGCGTCGGGTCACGGCGGC